>CBFGVN010000458.1:0-3120 GCA_965651845.1 uncultured Chryseobacterium sp.
ACGCTTCGTCGCGCACACCGCGCTTATAAATACTTTCCAATGCTTGCATTGGAAGGGTGGTATCGCGACATTACAAAAGGATACACTTTTTTATTATAAATATTAGCAATTCTTATCATTTCTTCCGCATTTTCTTCGATATAGTCTTCATTTTCCATACTAAAGCTTACATGATTGTAGAAAATATAAATGGATGGAAACAATATATCGCTTTTTCTTATTATCGGATCAAGTTTTTTGTATTGGTCATAAAACTTTTTATCTCTTCCCCAATATGTTGTATAAGGAATTCCATAATATCCCCATTTTACATTTGGTCTTTGTTTTTTAACAAAGTCTAGAACATCCAGAAAAAGCTTAATGCTTCTTTTATAATTATCTGTAGTGACATCTTCTTTAAGATAGTCTATATAAGGTACTTCTATATCAATGTAAGCAATACCTGAGGAGTTTGGATCCGGATAAGCCCTTTCCAATTCTTTTATAAGAAGATCCTTACTGAATGTAAAAGGAACTTTTTTATCTATAAACTGTCCGTCATTTACGAACTGTACAAATTGTATTTTTTCACGATTAATAAAGTCTGTAAAAGTTTTAGATTTATTATCCGAGCAAATTAATATTTGAGGTGGATTCTGAATAACTCCAATTTCTGTTGATACAAAATTTTGTTTTTTTTCATTCCCCGCACAGGTAAGCAGAAGTACTGTTGAAAGCACTGTGAATAATTTTGTTATCATATTAATTTAATTTTAAAATGTCACAATATAAGTCTAAATATTCTTGAAAACGGTCATTTTTATTAAATTTCAATTCTGCTCTCTTTCTACATTCTTTTGTATAAAATTGTTTACCATTTTTTTTGATTTCCTGAATAGCGTATTATAGTCCCTGTACATTTCCTTTTTCTACAACATTTCCTGTATTTTCATCTATTGCTTCCGGCGCCCCCCCCTTCTTAAAAGTGATAACCGGAGTTCCGCAAGACTGTGCCTCCAGATTTGTAGTAGGAAATGTGTCTTCGAGGGTAGGATTTACAAAAACATCCGCCACTGAATAGAATTCTGCCAATTCTTTAATATTTTCTGTCCTTTTGACTCCTATTATACTGGAAGGCAATTTTTTAATTTGTTCATCATTCAAACCTATTAAAATTATTTGATAATCATCTGATATATTTTTCGAAAGTTCAACAAAATATTTCAAACCTTTTCTTTCGCTCCACGGGCTGGCTACTCCGAGGATTACAAATTTATTTTTCAGGTTATATTTCTCTTTTATAGATTCGGCATTATGAGGTGCAAATTTTTCAATATCAATCCCATTATGAATGGTGTGTACTGGGAAGTCCTTTAAAAAAGATTCTTTTACCTGATCACCGATCCAATTAGAAACAGGTACTATTGTAAGATTTTCTACAGAATTGAAAATTCTTTTTTTATCTCTGAAGTTGCGGGTAGATTGATCTATATATGATTGCGGATAATCATGAGTCTGCGGACATTTAAAGCATTCTGTTTTCCATTTATTGCAATCTACAAATTCGTAATAGGCACAGTGTCCGGTAAAAGACCAACAGTCATGAAATGTCCAAACAATAGGTTTTTTGAATTCTGATAAAAAATTAAATAAAATTTCAATATTTACAAAATATCCATGCAAATGCTGAAGCTGGATAAGATCAGGATTGATTTCCTTAATTGTTTTAATAAGCTTTTTGGTTGCGGCTGCAGATCCAAATCCATGTCGATCTGTAAGCCTGGTTTTGAGTCCATGACTTATTAAGCTTATCTTATTTCCTATAGCTATGACATTGGATTTGCTTGGGTTATTATCTCTTCCGTAAGCGATATAGCTTTCCCATCCATTATCAATTATCTTTTCACCAATATGTTCTGCAATTCTGCCCACAGAACCACTGTTAACCTCACTTGATATTTGAAAAATTTTAATCATTATATTTCCTGATACTAACCTCTTAATCTTCTAATGTCCTTTTGGCAATAATTTCGTAGTCTAAAAACTCTTTTGCTGTTTTCTCGGCTCCCTTTTTCATGAGATCTATTTTTTCAGGTGCCTGAATTAATTCTAATAAAATTTTCGAAAAATATTCTTCATTAATATCCTGAGTATCTACTTTAATCAAATTATTATTTCGGTTCAGGTAAGACATATCCTGCCCTCCGAAGTCTCCGGCAATAAGCGGAAGATGCATCCCTATTGACTGTTGCCAAAGTACAGACTGACTACAAGGGAAAAGTGCAATATCAGATACAGCCATCAGCTCATATGTTGTATGACTATCGATCCAGCCGGTAAAGTGAACATTATATCCTTCCGCATTTTTTTTCATTTGCTCATAGTATACTTCATCATTTACATCTCCTTTACCAAAAACTATTAAATGTACGTTTTGTAAATTCAGCCTTTTTACGGCATCTACAGCCAGGTGAATTCTTTTCAGCTGATTTATTTTTCCGCCCGTAATAATTACGATATCTTCTTTTTTAATACCAAACTGATTTCTAATCTCTGAAATATTTGTGTTTTGTCTTACCTCATTGCATTTAGCATAATCGCAACCTAAAGGCAACAATTCTATGCTGTCGTAAGGTACATCATAAACTTCATTTAGAAAAGTGGTACTTCCGGGTACAATAGAATATATTTTATGTAAATATTTCTTATATCTTTTAAAAAATGGTTTTCTGATAAGCTTATGTAAAATATTTAAGGATATCCAATTCTTTGCAGAATTTGTAAAATCTGCATGATAATCCATAATAATTTTACACTCCGGGAATTTCTTTTGATATTTTACGGCTTCTTTTAAATTGAGATGAATATCATGGGCAAAGATCAAGTCCGGCTTTTCTTCTGTAAGAATCTCATATACTCCCGAATGTTTTCTTAATTTATTTAAAAAATTCAAGCTATATGGCAACCGGATTATTTTTGCACCGTGGTACTCTTCTATTTTCTTTTTTTTGGAAGAATCATATTTTTCGTGAGTATAATCAAAAACATTCTCAAAAGTTGATGTAATAACTACTACTTCATGACCTAATCTCTCATAATTTTCAGTAAGAAGATTTTCCTGATAGGTATAAACTAAGCCAA
>CBFGVN010000459.1:0-3116 GCA_965651845.1 uncultured Chryseobacterium sp.
GAGCGTGTACAAGTTTTTCTAAATCGTGTTTTGTTTCAATCTTATTGTTGAGTAATTCTTTCAGATAAATGATAAGGAAGGGTATTAATAAACCAAAAAAGAATGCCGCTAAAAGAATAGCATTACTTTTTGGAGACACAGGAGCACCTAATGCATATGCCTTGTCAATAACTCTTGCTTTTGGAGCTGTAATAGACTGAGCAATCGCTGTTTCTTCCCTTTTCTGTAATAAAAGAAGATATAAATTTTCCTTGATCTGTTGTTGTCTTTCAATACTTCTGAACATTTTTTCAATAGCAGGAATCTTCGAAATTTTTCCGGCCACTTTGTTTTGTTCTCCCAGATATTCATTTCTTGCCAGTTCCAATCCTGTTCTATTTCTTTGAAGACTCTGCATTATAGAAGTCCTCATTGAATTGATCTGTTTAGAAATATCAACAACAGTAGGGTTTTCCGGAGTAGCAGATTCCAGGAATCTGTTTCTCTGTAATATTAGTTGGTTATATGCAGAGATTCCGGCAGTTGCTTCCGGATTGTTTAGCCCCACATTTGCCGGCAGTACCTGATATTGCCCTTGGTTGGAAACAAATCCTATTAAAGAATTCGTAAGTTCTAGCTGAGCATCTACTTCCAGCTGTTTAGCTCTAGCAGCAGCAGAACTTTCCAAATCAATTTTTGCTTCTGTCTCAAGATCAGTAAGATTATTTTTGGATTTGAAACTTTCTTTCTGATTTTCTACATCTCCCAGCTCTCCTGATAGTTTTTTGATTCTATCCTCAATAAAATTAAGTGTTTTATTGGATTCTGAATTTTTATCTAAAATAGCTTCATTATTATATACTACTACAAGGCTATTTAAAATATCCTGAGCTTTTGTGATTTGCGGATATTTCAGTGCCAGATTAAGTACAGTAGCATCCTTATTAATAAGACTGACATTGAGAAGCCCCTGAAGACTGTTTACTTTAGATTCTATTGATGAAATATCTAATTCTAAATTTTTATAATCTAATCCCTTTATAATATTGGGATTAAAATCTTTATTTTTAATAATGATGATATTGGCAAATGGAAGACCTATGGTTTTATTAAAGGCAGAACCAATTTCCCTCGGCAATTTATCCGATTTTAAAACAAGTTTTTCCCCATCTATTGTCAGCTGTATCTTTCCTCCTGAGCCTACATTGCTTTGCTTTTCGGATATTACTTTTACCTCTATAGGTGATGTTTCTTTGTATAACTCCACCGTAGAAACTCTGCCCTTTGCTATAATACTGGTTTGGAGGTTCTGATTGACCACAACCTCTCTCATCAGTTTTTTAGACTTAAGAATTTCAATCTCGTTAGCGATGCTATTGGTCTTCATTCCTCCGAAACTCGATAAGTCAGGTAAAACACCCAAATCGTTAGAAACCGGCGACGATGAATTTTTAGCATCTTTGATCAATACAGTAGTTTGTACCTGATAAACCGGCACCATAAATTTCAATGCTATATATCCTATTATTACAGCCAATATAGCACTAAGAATAAACCAAGGCCATCTTCTTAAATACGGCTTTATAGTTTCATTAAGATCAATAGTATTATGATTTGCTTCTGGAAGTTGCGAAGATTGTTGGTTGTCCATTAATTTTTTTATTTCTTAAATAAACTAACTACTACTGCTACTGCGGTTATGGCAATTGATGCAGCAGTTAAATAAAGTCCCGTATTTGGATTTTGTTTTGCTGTAAGATCCCTTGTCTTATTAGACGCAACGATGATAGCATCTCCTTGCTTTAAATTGTAATATGGAGAATTGATCAAATTAGCATCCTGAAGATTTATTTTACCATGAGTCACCTGACCGTTTTCTGTTCTTATGATTAGAATATTATCTCTTTTTCCGTACATTGTAAGGTCTCCAGCTAAACCAAGTGCGTTTAAGATAGTACCCTGACCGTTTGCAATAGTATAATCTCCTTGTCTGTTTACTTCACCTAAAACCGTAACCTTGAAATTAACAAGCCTTACATTAACTGTCGGATTAATGATATATTTTGTCATTTTATCTCTCAGCTCGTTTTTGAAATCCACCAATGTTTTGTCCGAAGTATTTAATTTTCCTACAACCGGAAAATCAATATCACCGTTAGCATCTACAATATAAGTGGGACCTGATACCGATACCATTCCTTGATTGGGAGTATTTCCGCCCGCAATCGAGTTGGTCTGTACAACTTCTGATGAAGAATAATTCTGGTTGAATGGTTTTACCACATCCATGTCTTTTGCGGTAATGAGAATGACCAATTGGTCACCCGGCTGAATGGTATTATTAGTGTTTTTAGCAGAGGCATCAATAGCGACCTTCTCTATATTTTGCATATAGTTCAGATCATTTTGAGCATTTGGATTAGTTTTACAGGAAACTAATAAAAAGGCTGATATTATAACCAGTACTTTACTTTTCATCATATTTTAAAATTGTACAAATATACATTTATATTTTTCTTATTTATCCAGTACCTCGTAGACAGAATTATTACTTCTAAATTCTGGTACAATTATTTTCAGAATTCGAACTACTTCTACTTTATCTTTTTTCAAAGAGGCCTTGGTAATCATATTTACCAAAGAATCAATTTCTAAAAATTCCATTGTAGGATCTTTCGAAATCATTATTTTTTCATTATGTGTAGGAAGCGTTTTGGCATCATCACTTAACAGCTCTTCGTACAGTTTTTCACCAGGTCTTAAACCTGTATAAATTATTTTAATATCAATATTCGGTTCAAAACCTGAAAGCTTTATCATTCTGTTGGCCAGATCCAGGATTTTCACCGGCTCTCCCATATCAAACACGAAAATCTCCCCTCCTTTTCCCATTGTCCCAGCCTGTAAAACCAGTTCACACGCTTCAGGAATCGTCATGAAGTATCTTACAATCTCGGGATGGGTAATGGTAACGGGACCTCCCGCTTCAATCTGTTTTTTGAAATGTGGAATTACCGAACCGTTTGATCCCAAAACATTCCCGAATCTCGTCGTGATAAATTTTGTAGTATTTCCTTCTACATTTTGTAATGACTGAACAAATAATTCTGCAGCTCTTTTTGAAGCCCCCATCACAT
>CBFGVN010000460.1:0-3109 GCA_965651845.1 uncultured Chryseobacterium sp.
GTTATGAATCCAGCGGTTTTTTTACAGAACTAAAACAATCCGGAACATAAAAAAACTCTCACTTCAAAAATGAGAGTTTTTTATTTATTTTTTAACCATTTGTCCGCCCTGATCGACGATCGTTTTTCCGTTTTGATCACTCACCATCAAGGTGTAAGGAGGCATTGTACCTTCTGTTAAGTAATTTCTCCAAACGTGATACGTGTAGCCTTTATTGGTGAATTCATAATAATAATTTCCACCCGATCCGTCAGGAACTATTTGCCCGTCACTGATAATCATACTTGGTTTTGAGGTGATTTTTGCATTGGCAGGCCATGATTGGTACAGGTATTTTCCGTTCGGCTGCTGATCGATTCTTATTTTGAATTTCTTAGTTTTAATAATAACTGTTTTGGGAACTTTCTGTTGGAATTCCGTATTATTGTTTGATGTAATGCCTTGATTTCTGTCAATATTATTGGCAAAAACCAGCGAGAACTGAGCCACACAAAGTGCTCCTAATATTATTTTTTTGATCATTTTTTTTAAACTTATTGTTTGATGTTTAGTGGTATCAAATTTAAAGCCAATTCTGTCATTTTTTATATAATTTTTAAGGTTGATTTTTATATAAAAAGTACAGGTTTGGATAGGGAATGATCAATGCATTGAAAATAATTATATTGATTTTCAATGTATTAAGTTTTGATTTTGAAAATATTTTAATTTTTTGCAACAACTGAATATTTTTCTTGCGTACATTTGTACCATCAAAAGGATCTCGTTCCTTTTACCATTGAAATGAAACTAATTAATTTTAAGTTTTTTCTATTAAAAGTATCAGAAATCATCTTCACGATTTTTAATACATCTCCTCCTGTACTTTCTTAATTTTTTCGAAAGAATTATCAAATAATTCGTATTCTGTTTTTTCATTTTCCGAAGAAACGGAGTACTGTCACTGTTCAAAATTTAATTAAAGCAAAACAAACGAACTATGGAATTAACTTTTCATGGCTGGATGATTCCGGCCGTACTTTTTTACAAATTTATTCTTAGAATTTTCTTCGGACTTATCATTGTTCCCCAAGACAAAATCGGTTTGGTGACCAAAAAATTCGTATTGGTTGGTAAGCAGGAACTTCCTGAAGGAAGAATTATTGCAACCAACGGAGAAGCCGGCTTTCAGGCTCAGACATTGGCTCCCGGCGTTTATTTCGGGAAGTGGATCTGGCAATATTCTATTGATTTTCAATCTTTCACAGTGATTCCGACGGGTAAGATAGGGTTATTACTGGCAAAAGACGGTATGGAATTAGAAACCGGAAGAATTTTAGGAAGAAAAGTTGATTGTGATTCTTTTCAGGACGCGGAAGCATTTTTAAGAAACGGAGGTCGAAAAGGGCGTCAGACTGCAATCATTGCTCCGGGTTCTTACATAATCAATACATTATTATTTGAAGTTGAATTAACGGATATGACGCAGATTCCGGATAACGCAGTGGGAATTATTACAACAATGGAAGGAAGTCCTCTGGAAGAAGGGCAGATTGCAGGAAAGATTATTAATGATCACAATAAATTTCAGGATGTTGATACTTTTTTAAATAACGGAGGTTACAAAGGTCTTCAGGAACAGGTGATTTTGGCGGGTTCCTATTTCCTGAATCCTTGGTTTACAAAGGTTGAGATGGTGAAAATGACGGAAATTCCGATTGGTCATGTTGGTGTGATTATCAGCTATGTAGGGGAGGACGGCAAAGATTTAAGCGGTGTAGATTTTAAACATGGAAATATTGTAGAAAAGGGACATAAAGGAGTTTGGGCAGAGCCGATCGGTCCCGGAAAATATCCGATTAATCCTTATATTATGAAGGTTGAGCTGGTTCCTACAACGAATTTGGTTTTGAACTGGGCGTATGAAAGAAGCGAATCTCACCAACTGGACAAAAATCTTTCAACGATCACGGTGCGAAGTAAAGACGGTTTCCCTTTTAATCTCGATGTTTCACAGATTATTCATATTCCTACTTATGAAGCTCCGAAAGTAATTGCCCGCTTCGGAAATATGATCAATCTTGTGAGCCAGGTTTTAGAACCAACCATTGGAAATTATTTCAGAAACTCTGCGCAAGATAGTGATGTGATTGCCTTTCTGGGAACACGTAAAGAAAGACAGCAGTCTGCAAAAGACCACATCAGCAGCGTATTGGAGCAGTACAATGTAAATGCGGTTGATACCTTGATCGGTGCGATTGTTCCTCCTGAAAGTTTAATGAAAACTTTAACGGACAGAAAATTGGCGGAAGAACAAAAGATCACTTACGAAACCGAAATGCTGGCTCAGGAAACACGTCAGGCTCTGGAAAAAGAAACTGCTGTTGCCGATATGCAAAAGGAGATTGTAAAAGCAGATCAAGGGGTTTTAATTGCGGAAAGAATTGCAGATGCATCCGTGAAAAAAGCTACCGGAGACGCCAATTCAGTGAGATTACAGGCCAATGCTGAAGGTGACAGACTGAAACTTCTGGCAACCGGAGAAGCAGAAAAAACAAGATTACTTGCAAAGGCGGAAGCAGAAAAAATAGAATTGCTGGCCAAAGCAAGTGCCGAACAAATTTCATTAACAGGTAATGCTGAGGCGGAAAAAATTCTGGCGATTGGAAAATCCAATGCAGAATCTTACAAATTATCCGTAGAGGCGATGGGCGGAAATAATTTTACACAATTAAAAATTATGGAAAATATTGCCAGCCAAAATGTAAGAATCATGCCGGAAGTATTGATCGGAGGAAACGGAGACGCTGCAAATGGCGGAATCAGCGGGCTTTTAGGGCTTCAGCTCTTGGAGCAGGTTCAGAAGAAAAATATGGAGACAATTTCTGTAATTGATGAAAAGACGGATAATAATTCGTGATTTATTTAAACTCAAATTATCCTAAATTTGTGTAAGATTTAAAAATGATTTACATAGTTCTATTTATTATTATAGCTTTAATTATTAGCTTTATTATTTTTTCAGTTATTGAAGCTTACAGTAAAATTTTAAAAAAAGAATCTAAGGCTTTCTTTGGAATGGTTATTACTATTATTTCATTTTTCTTAATGATGAAATTACGTAATCATC
>CBFGVN010000461.1:0-3099 GCA_965651845.1 uncultured Chryseobacterium sp.
TTTTTCGCTTTTTCGATATCTCTCGCCGGAACGATGATCGTAGCTCCCGCAGCGGCTAAAACTTTTGTTGTTTCCAAACCAATTCCTGCATAGCCACCGGTTATGATTGCTATTTTCCCCGAAAGATCAGTTCCGTTAATTACTTCTTGTGCCGTAGATTGTGCATTAAACCCTGAGTGGATAGGTTGCTGTAAATTATTAAGTCTCATTTTTAAATTGTTTTAAAATTTTCTTGAGACAAAGTTAGGTGAACATAAGACAGATGATTTTGTTTAAAATGTCAATTTATTTTGTTTAAAATTTCATCTTTAAAATTTTTTAAAAAGGATGAGATATTATTTTGTTGTGCTTTCCGTTTAATTAATGCAAAACTTTTTTGCGCATTCTTCCCTGATTAAGTAATTTTGGAAAAATTTCAATTTGAGGCCTACAATTTCCATCGTCGTTGCTATTTTTAATCGAAAAGATGAACTTTTTGAGCTATTAAATTCTCTTACCCAGCAAACTGATAAAGAGTTTGAAATCATTATTGTAGACGATGGTTCCATGATCGATTTGAAGCCTACCATCCAAAATTTTGAACAGGTTTTGGACATAAAATATTTCAGGAAAGATAATTCAGGACCGGGTTTGAGCAGGAACTACGGGGCGAGAAGAGCGCAGAATGAATGGCTGGTTTTCGTGGACAGTGATGTGATTGTAGAAAAAGATTATATCGAAAATATCAAAAAAGATTTCCTTGAAATTCCCTGCGATGCCTTTGGTGGAGCAGATAAAGCACATAGAGGTTTCAACCTGATGCAAAAAGCGATTTCCTATTCCATGACTTCAGTTTTTACAACCGGGGGAATTAGAGGAAGTAAAAAATCGGTCTCAAAATTTCAGCCGAGAAGTTTCAATATGGGAGTAAAGAAAGAAGTTTTTGAAAAAGTTGGGGGATTTTCAGAAATGAGAATAGGAGAGGATCCGGATCTTTCGATGACACTTTGGGAAAATGGTTTTAAGACTGCTTTTTTTGATAATATTGCAGTTTATCATAAGCGCAGGGTAGACTTTGGGAAGTTTTCAAAGCAGGTATACCAGTTTGGATGTGCAAGACCGATTCTTAACCAAAGACATCCTAATTATGTAAAAATTTCATTTGCATTTCCAACTTTATTTTTGTTAGGTTACATTATGGGATTTTTGGAGTATTTTATTTTAGGAAGAGGGATTATCCTTGCATTTTATGGTTTATATACTTTTATGGTATTGTTTCATGCTTTATTTGTTACTAAAAACATAAGCATTGCCGGAATGGCGGTGATTTCCACTTATATTCAAATGTTTTCTTATGGATATGGTTTCTTAAAATCCTGGATTCTGTTAAATATTTTTAGAATGAAGCCAGAAGACGCTTTCCCGAAACATTTTCATAGAGGTTAATCACAGAAGGTTATTTATGTGGAAATCTTTTGTGATTAAAAAAATAAAGACTGCTGGATTCCCAACAGTCTTTATACAATAAACTAGAATATGGATATGGTTTTATGGTTGAGAACACCTGTTTTTAGCATGCATTCCTTCATTTTTTCGTAGGTTCGTTCGATGTCATGATCGAGACCGATTGAAAAACGGATCAATCCATCGGAAATTCCCATGGTTGCACGTTCTTCTTCCGGGATTTCAGAGGAAGTCGAGCTTCCGGAGCATGAGAATAATGTTTTATAAAAGCCTAAACTTACAGCCAGATAACCCAGGTTTTCCTGTTGCATCAGTTCCATCAGTTCGTTGGCCTTTTCCGTTGTTCCGGCGTCTAAGGTTAATAACCCGCCAAATCCGTACTCTTCATGCATCATACTTTTCATTAATTCATGGTTTTTGTGGGATTTTAATCCGGGATAAGAAATTTTTAAACCGTCTTTTTCAAATCGTTCGGCAAGATACATAGCATTGTGGCTGTGCTGTTTCATTCTGATGTGTAACGTTCTCAGATTCTTTAAAATACTCGAAGAACGAAGACTGTCCATCGTTGGTCCCAATAACATACAGGCTCCGGTGTTCACGTTTTTAGTATCATTAATGAATTCCTGGGTTCCGCAATAAACTCCGCCTACGGTATCGCTGCTTCCATTAATAAATTTCGTTAAAGAATGAATAACAATGTCTGCTCCCAATAAAGTCGGTGAAATGGAAAGTGGTGAAAAAGTATTGTCAACAATCAGTTTCAAATTGTGTTTTTTACAGATTGCTGATAATTTTCTCAGATCCGCAACCTCTAAAAGCGGGTTGCTTACACTCTCACAATATATAATTTTAGTGTTTTTTTGTATAGCATTTTCAATAGACTCAATATTATTGATATCTACAAAAGTGGTGTCAATTTGAAAGGATGGTAGAAAATTTTTTAGAAAAGCATAAGTTCCACCGTAAATTGTTCTGCTGGAAATAATATGATCACCACTTTTGCAAACCTGCATTAAGACAGAGGTAATGGCGCCCATTCCTGAAGCGGTAACGTTTGCAGCTTCAGTATTTTCCATTTTAGCCAATGCCTGCGAAAGATACAGGTTCATGGGTGAAGAATGTCTTGAATATAGATAGCATCCGTCTGCATTGCCTTCAAATGTATCAAACATCGTTTTAGCAGAAAGGAATGTGTAGGTCGAACTGTCTGAAATTGATGGATTTACCCCACCAAATTCACCAAAATATTGTAAATCCTGGATTTCATTGGCAGCATTAAAGTCTTTCATATCTTACTTATTTTATGTGATAAATTTGAAAGAATTCCAGAATTATTACAAGAAAAATTTATATTGTTAGATTATAAATCTAGCTAATCTTAATTTAATAGAATAAAAGTTTATTATATTTGATTATCCTAAACTTTTAACAAAAATTTATCTATGGCATTGGATGAAATTGACAAAAAACTGCTTCTTTTTTTGCAGGAAGATTCGAAACAAACGACAAAAGAGTTGTCCTATAAGCTTGGGTTGTCGGTAACGGCTGTGTATGAACGTGTCAGAAAACTGGAAAATACGGGAGTGATTTCCAAATATGTTGCCATTCTCGACCGACATAAGGTTAATAGAGATTTTATTGTGCTTTGTCATA
>CBFGVN010000462.1:0-3099 GCA_965651845.1 uncultured Chryseobacterium sp.
AAAAAGGCAACGGCGTGTATGCTTTCGTCTTAAAAGGAACAGCAAAAGTTGGCGACAGAGTTTTGAATGAAAGAGACGGCTTAGGAATCTGGGATATTCAAAGCTTCAATATCGAAGCGGTAGAAGACACGGAAATCCTTTTAATGGAAGTTCCTATGGAATTGCCTTCTTATTTAAAATAAAAATAGAATATTTCGCAGAGTAAAAATTCCCCTCCCTTGGAGGGGTGGCGAAAATTCAGAATGAATTTTTGACGGGGTGGTTTAAAATACAAATATTAAAAAACGTTAACCTTTATTGAGTATAAGCTAAAGGTTTACAAACATAGTTTAACATTTGTGAACGAAACATATTTACAAATAAAAAAATCTTCCCGACCTTTGCATCAATACAAACAAAAATTTACTTTAAAACAGATAGAAAACAATGAAAATTTTAGCAATAGCAGGAACCAATTCCGAAGCTTCAATGAACAAGCATTTGGTATCATACGCAGCATCAATTTTTGAAAATGCAGAAGTAGAAGTGATCGATTTAAATCCTTTCGAAATGCCAATTTACAAGCATGAAAGAGAAGTAACGGATGGAATTCCTCAGGAAGCAAAAGATTTTGCAGCAAAAATCGACGGGGCTAATTTATTGTTGGTGTCCTTGCCGGAACACAACGGAACATACTCAACGGCATTTAAAAATGTGTTCGATTGGGTATCCAGAATCAAAGACCGAGCGGTATGGAATGAAGTTCCGATGTTACTGATGTCTGCAGCTCCAGGAGGTAGAGGCGGAGCAGGAGTTTTGGAAGCAGCTACGAAGCGTTTTCCTCTTCACGGAGGAAATATTGTAGAAACTTTTTCTCTTCCTTTCTTCAATGATAATTTTGATAAATCGGCTCAGAAAATTTCTAATGAAGAGAAAGACAATGAGTTAAGAGAGAAAATCAAGAAAATTTCTGCAATCGAATCTATCCTTGAAAAATAGATTTGAATATTAATTTAAAATTAATATCTTTGCAAAAAGAAAAAAGATGAAAATTCAGACCTCTTACAATCAATATTTTTCCAAGAAAGGGAATATTGTGGGCTCTGAAATTCTGAGATAAAATAACGGCCGATAATCTACCAAGATTGTCGGCTTTTTTGTTTTCTTAATTTGAATAAAAAACAACTGTAAAATGTACCAATTTACAATGTATCGGAAAGCATTGTTACATTGTTAAACTGATACATTGCTAGATTATTTAAAAATATTATGAGCAACACTTACAAATCAGCAGGAGTAGACAAAGAAGAAGGATACAAAACGGTTGACAAGATTAAAAAAGCTGTCGGCGAAACGCACAACTCCAATGTATTGAACCATTTGGGAAGTTTTGGCGCTTTTTATGAGATCGGGGGATACAAAAATCCTGTTTTGGTTTCCGGAACGGATGGTGTGGGAACAAAGCTGAAAGTCGCTTTAGATTCAAAAAAATACGATTCTATCGGGGTAGACTGTTTCGCAATGTGTGCGAACGATATCCTTTGTCACGGTGCAAAACCATTGTTTTTCCTTGATTATTTAGCTTGTGGAAAGTTGGATTCGGAAATCGCTGCTGAAATCGTTTTAGGAATGGTAGAAGCTTGTAAAGACAACAACTGTGCATTGATCGGTGGTGAAACTGCTGAAATGCCGGGAATGTATCAGCCTGGAGATTACGATGTTGCCGGATTCTGTGTAGGAATCGTAGAAAAAGATCAGATTATTGATGGTTCAGGAATTAAAGCTGGTAATAAAATTATTGCATTGCCAAGTTCAGGTTTCCATTCAAACGGATTCTCTTTGGTAAGAAAAGTTTTCCCTGATTTCAACGAAGAATTCGAAGGAAAGCCTTTGTACGAGACACTTTTGGTTCCAACAAGATTATATTATAAAGATATTCACAAAGTTCTTGAAGAAGTTAAAGTTTGCGGTATCGCTCACATCACAGGCGGTGGATTGTACGAAAACGTTCCGAGAATTATTCCGGAAGGTTTATGTGCAACTATCGATGCTTCAAAAATCCAGATTCCAAGTATTATGCTTGAACTGGAAAAAAGAGGTGGCGTAGCTCGTGAAGAAATGTTCGGAACATTCAACATGGGTGTCGGAATGACTGTCGTAGTGGATGCAGAACATGCAGAAAAAGTATTACACCTTCTGGATGATGCTTACGAAATCGGAGAAATTACAGAAGGAAGCGAAAAAATTGATTTGAAATTTTAAATAAAATAGAATTTAGTATTAGAGATTTGAGTTAAACTAATTTCTAATTTCTAATTTCTAACTTCTAATTAATGAAAAACTTAGTTATACTCGTTTCAGGTTCAGGAACCAATCTCCAGAGAATCATCGATACCATTGATAATGGAGAAATCCGGGATGCAAAAGTATCTTTAGTAGTTGCCGACAGAGAATGTTACGGACTGGAAAGAGCAAAAAATCATAACATAGACAACGTTCTGATTCCGAGAGGAAAAAACTTCAGCAGCGAATTGAGTAAAGTTATTCCCGAAAATACAGATTTAATCGTATTGGCAGGATTTTTATCCATTCTAAAACCTGAATTTTGCGAAAATTGGAACGGAAAAATAATAAATATTCACCCGGCGTTACTCCCGAAATATGGAGGAAAAGGAATGTGGGGACATCATGTTCATAATGCGGTAATTGAAGCCAAAGAAAAAGAAAGCGGAGCAACCGTTCATTTTGTAACTTCAGGAATTGATGAAGGAGAAGCGATTCTTCAAAAATCATTCGAAGTCACAGAAGACGATACTCCCGAAACCATAGCGGAAAAAGTTCATCAAATTGAATATGAAATTTTTCCTTTAGCCATTAATAAAGTATTAAATAATAATTAAACAGAAATTATTAGCGATACAAGAATTCCCCTCCTTTGGAGGGGTGGCAAAAATTCAGAAAGAATTTTTGACGGGGTGGTTAAAAAACTAACAGCAATGAAAGGCTTCGACAAGCTCAGCCTGACAACGCACAAGTTAGCCACACAGTTTGTCATTTCGTAGGAATCTTAGCATGATGCTTTAGCAAGACAAACAAAGTGTAAAAAATAAACAGTTAGTA
>CBFGVN010000463.1:0-3057 GCA_965651845.1 uncultured Chryseobacterium sp.
ATGCAAAACTTCTTCGATCGTATCTCTCGTTGTTCCCGCAATATTACTTACAATTGCCCTTTCTTCTTTCAATAAAGCATTCAATAAGGTAGATTTTCCGGCGTTCGGTTTTCCGATGATGGCAACAGCTGTACCGTTTTTGATGGCATTTCCGTATTGGAAACTTTCGATCAGAGAATTTAATTTTAATTCGATTTTATTCAATAATTGAACCAACGCCGTTCTGTCAGCGAATTCCACATCCTCCTCAGCAAAATCTAGTTCTAATTCGATTAACGAAACAAAATTCAGCAAATCGGTTCTCAATAGTGAAATTTCATTGGTAATTCCTCCTTTCAGCTGATTGATGGCCACTTTTCTTGAAGCTTCATTTTCAGATGCAATGACATCTGCAATGGCTTCGGCTTGAGAAAGATCAATCCTCCCGTTGATGAAAGCACGAAGCGTAAACTCTCCCGCTTTTGCCATTCTTGCTCCGTTTTTTATAAGCGTTTCAAGAATACGTTTTCCAATATGCGGCGAACCGTGAAAAGCAATCTCCACAGAGTTTTCTGTCGTAAAGCTTTTTGGAGCCAGAAAAATCGAAAGCATCACTTCATCAATCGCTTCCTCTCCATCCACAAAATATCCGTAATGGATAGTATGGGATTTTTGTTTCTCCAGATTTTTAGCAGGAAAACTCTTCTGAACTATAGGTAAAGCCTCATTTCCGGAAACCCTGATTATCCCCAAAGCCCCCACTCCATTGGCCGTAGCCAGCGCGCAAATGGTATCGTTATTCATGTCGCAAATTTACGGTTTTTAATCGCAAAGATCCATATGCTTTATCTATTGTGTTAATTTCCGTTTTGTCGTTCACTGTTATTATGAAAGTAGGAAAGCAATTAAAGGAAAAAGCTCCCAAAAACAAAAAATCATCCCAAGAACTGAGATGATTCACTGCTTTGAATTTACTTAATGTATATGAAGATATGAATGATGTGTCATTTTGCTGATACAAAGATAGCATCCCTCATTTTTCAATCTATCAGGATAAACCCTAAAAATTATCCGTGAAAATACGGTTGCATAAATAAAAAAGCCTCATAACTTTCATTACAAGGCTTTGATTTATTTAAAAATCTCCATTGAGAATTAATTATTCCATTTTTTAAAGGGGACTTACCAATTCCAAGAACCAGTTTTTTACTTCTCCTTCTAGGTACGGAGCGATTTTTTCTTCGCATGTTTTATGATAGTTATTCAGCCATGCAATTTCTTCTTTGGAAAGGATTTCTTTAACGATCGTATCTTTAAAGAACGGACAGAATGTTAACGTTTCGAATTCGTAAAAAGTACCGAAAGCCGTTTTTTCTGATTCTCTTACTACGATCAGGTTTTCATGACGGATTCCGTATTCTCCTTCCACATAAAATCCAGGCTCGTTGGAACAAACCATTTCTACCAAAAGCTCCTGCGGATTCATATCTTTTCTGATGTTTTGCGGACCTTCATGTACGTTCATGAAACTTCCTACACCGTGGCCTGTTCCATGATTGTAGTCTTTTCCGGTCATCCACAACGGAAGTCTCGCGATGGCATCAAGCTGAACACCTTTTGTTCCTTTCGGGAATTTCACCATTGATAAACGGATCATTCCCTGTAGCACCAAAGTTGAGTTTCTTTTAAATTCATCCGAAACTGCTCCCAAAGCCAGTGTTCTGGTAATATCTGTTGTTCCTTCAAGATATTGACCTCCAGAATCTACCAGAATACTCGCATCATTCGTCACATCTTTGCTTCCTTCGCTTTTTGCAGAATAATGCATGATGGCGCCATTATCTTTATATCCGACAATACTTCCGAAGCTCTCGCCGACAAAATTTTCACCTTCCGCACGGAAGCTCCTCAGTTTTTCACCGATAGAATATTCGTTCATTGCTTCTTTTCCGGCATTGTGAGTCAGCCAATACAGGAATTTTACCATGGCAACACCGTCTCTTACCATTACTTTTCTGAAACCTTCCAGTTCAGTTTCGTTTTTCTGGGCTTTCATCAGATTTCCGGGAACCGGAGCTTTGATAAACTGATTTTCAGATTTTAATGCCTCAAAAATTGATTGATTGCTGTTTGGAGAAACCAGAACGTTCTCATTTCTGAATGTCTTTAAGTGATTTGAAAACTCTTCATAAGGCATCATTTTAACGAAAGAATCATCCATTGACTTTCTTGCTTCAACCTCTAGTTTTTCAAGGTCTGTGAAGAGGATCGCATCATTTTTAGTAATAATGATATATCCCAGAAATACCGGATTACTTTCTACATCGCTTCCTCTCAGATTCAATGTCCATGCTACGTCGTCAAGGCTCGAAATAATATGAACAGTAACTACCAGCTCTTCCATCTTCTGGCGGATCGCAGCGATCTTATCTGTCACAGATTTTCCGGCTCTTTCTACAGGATGTACAAAGATCGGATTTTTGGAAGGTGTCCCTCTCTCTTTCCAGATTTCCTTTAAAAGAGGAAGATCAGCTAATGTTATATTTTTTGAATTTAATTTTTGTGTAAGAAGTTCCCAGTTGGCGTGGGAAGTTGCCAATGCATTTACCGCTACTTTTCCGTTTGCAGGAATTTCGGAAATGATCCAGTCGATATAGTTGGGAGTTCCTTCCAGTCCGTCTTTGAAAAGATCGATTCCGGAACCTTCCAGTTCGATGGCGGCCTGTGTGTAATATCTTCCGTCTGTCCAAAGTCCGGCTTTATCTTTGGTAACCACCACAAAGCCTGCAGAACCTAAAAATCCTGACAGCCAAGCTCTTTCCTGCCATTCTTCCGGCAAATATTCACTCATGTGCGGATCTGCAGAATATACTATAAATGCATCAACATTATTTTTCTGCATTTCTTCGCGAAGCGCAGCTACTTTTTCCTTTGAAGTCATTTTTATGATTTTTAAAGAGGGAAAGTTACAAATTTTTAAGGTTCCGTCATGGAATTTCAACATCCAATTTACAGCAATTTATGAGAAATCAATTACGTGTTCAAAGCCGAATATTTAATTTTTATTTTTTTGGAAAG
>CBFGVN010000464.1:0-3052 GCA_965651845.1 uncultured Chryseobacterium sp.
CCGAAGAAAAAACAAAAAAACAAATAATAGAAGAATATAAAATCCCTAAAACTACCCTTTACAAATGGATTAAAAAGTATTGGTAGTTTAAAATCTTAGCGTACAATTTCGTTCAACTGTTTACTGATCATCCCCTGGGTAAACAGCTTTCAAATAGTCATTTCAATTATTTTATTTGATGTGTTTATTAGTTAGAGCCCTTTAAATCTTAGTATTTAAAGGGTTTTGAATTTTAAAAAACTTTACTAAAGTATTTTAATTTTATAAATGATAAAAACAAAGATTCACGAAAGAACCTCAAAATCCTTATTTTTCGATAACGAAAGCCCTCAGCTCAGCCATCAGCCCGTTTTCAAACCTCCATACATCGCAGTAATCATATTCTGTCCACTCATCATTTTCACTGAGACTTATTTTACCTACAGCCGTTACGTAATCTCCTTCGCCAATCATAAAATCAACATCAAACTTTGGAGGTTTTTTGTAAGTTTCGGCCAAGTATCGGCGTACTTCCTCTTTTCCTGAAAGTACTCTGTCTCCTACGAATATCCATTTTACCGATTCTGTACAGAAAGTAAGAAAGGTTTCATGATCACCCCGCGATATTGCGGCATTTGCTGTTTCAAGAACTGTTTTGTTATTCATAAGGCTGGTATTAATGGTGAAAAATCATTTGATGAATAACCACCAAATAATCCTGCCTGTAAAAGTTCAAAGGCCATGCCGATTTATCTATAAAATTTCTCGGCTAACAAAGAAAGAAATCAGGTAAGCTGATAATTGGCAATCACTAAGCTTAAAATAAAATGAACATAATTCTGCTCGGCTTCCTGCCTGTTGATCAGCTTATTTTTATATTCATAAGAATTCAGAGCCTGTACCAATTTCTGATAAACATCAAAATCTTCTCCTTTTATTTTTACCCTTACATTACCGTCTCTCTTATGGATAAGATTGTTATCAAGCGTCCTTACTTTAAACAAAACATTATATAATGTAGGGTTGAAATTCATTCGCCCCAAGTATCTTTCAATTATATTAACCTTGAAAGCATCAAATACGATTGTATTAAAAACAATATTAGATCCGGGTTCCTGCGTATTGAGCTCAAGAGTATAGTTCATAAATTTAAATTTACTACAAATTTAGTCAGAAGATGAAAACATTCAAAACAAAAATGCCCCTTAAATGTACCATTTATTTTAAATATATTGTAAAACCTTTATTACTAGGCTAATATAATGAAAAAAAAGATATTATGCTTAGACTATTATTTTGAAAATGTTCTCTTTTAAATTTTTTTATGTTTATGTGGAATTTTTGACATTCTTTCTTTAATAATAACAAGTAATAATAACATCTGAATCTAATAATAAATATCTATTATGAATATAAACAATTATGATTAAAATTTACGTTTAAATAACGAATTTGTAACATAATTTTAACTAAATTGTCCCTTTTTTACTTAATATTTTATTTATGAAAATTCCTAAGAGTGTTAACGCTATTAGAAGGTCTGTAATGCGGAATTTGACCAAAAATATTGGAAAGTCAAATTTCGATATCAATAACAAAAATGATGTTGCAATAAAGAAGATATTGATATCCAGACCCAATCACAGGCTTGGAAATCTACTTCTCCTCACACCATTGGTACAAGAAGTCATCAACACTTTTCCGGATAGTAAAATCGATCTGTTTGTGAAAGGGGGCATCACTCCCATCATCTATCAAAATTATACCAATATTGATAAGATTATCCAGCTTCCCAAAAAACCGTTTAGCAATCTTTTAAAATATATAAAAGGCTGGTTTGTCATTAAAACAAAAAAATATGATCTGGTGATCAATGCCAATTTTGTCTCATCGTCGGGAAGATTATCTACCCTTTTTGACAAATCAAAATACAAGATTTTTGTTGAATTTGATGAAAATTTTTCCACGAAACATCCAGATTATCACCATTCTGCCAAAAATACAGTCTACAACTTAAGACAATTTTTATTACAACTCGGAATATCTGAAAACACCAGTGAAATCCCGTCCCTTGATTTGAAATTAACTGATGCAGAACTGGAAGCCGGCAAGAAAAAACTTTCTGATCTGGTGAAAAACGATAAACCTACCATCTGCCTTTTTACCAATGCTACAGGAGAAAAATGTTATTCTGAAGAGTGGTGGGGAAAATTTTACAATCAATTGAAACAGGAATTTCCGGATTACAATATTGTGGAACTTTTACCTGTTGAAAATATATCGAAGCTCAAATTTACGATTCCGTTTTTTTACAGTACGGATATTCGTGAGATGGGTGGCTTTATTGCTGCTTCTGCCCTATTTATCGCTGCTGATAACGGGGTCATGCATTTGGCAAGTGCTTCCGGAACACCGACGGTCGGGCTGTTTTCAGTGACTGATGAGCGTGCTTATCAGCCCTACAGCAACAGAAGCTTTTCCGTGAATACAGGCCAGGTAGACAATAATGCTATCATGAATTTACTGCGTCAGACTATAAACCATATTTAATTTTAATAAAGATATGAAATCGATTTTTGCTGAAGATTTATCTCAATTCAAATATGATATTCTCCTTATTTTAGAAAACTTCAAAAACGATGGAACCCTTATTGGGAACGGCTCCAGGAATATTATTAAATTCTTTGATTTTAATGGTTTGATTTTAAATTTCAAATCCTTTAAACAACATAATATTATCAATCGGCACGTTTATAAATTTTACCGGAAGTCTAAAGCCAGACGTTCGTTTGAATATGCACACCTTCTTTTAAGTAAAAATTATTATACGCCTAAACCCATCGCGTATGTTGAAAATCATGATTTTATCGGTTTAACTTCCAGCTTTTACATCAGCGAACAACTGAAGGATTCATGGACACTGACAGAGGTTTTGGGCAACCATTCGTTTCCTGACAGGGAAAGAATTATTAAAGAATATACACTGCTGGTGTATCGTCTGCATAATGATGGTATCCAGTTTCTTGATAATTCTCCCAACAATTTTTTGATCCGAAAGGAAGACGATAAATAC
>CBFGVN010000465.1:0-3039 GCA_965651845.1 uncultured Chryseobacterium sp.
TTAAGAAAGATCATTAACGAATCCAAGAATAAAGAAGATTCTGTGATCGAAATTATCACCACAGCCTCGCAAATCCCACAAATTGTAGGTACAGAATACAAAAAAGCATTTGAATTTCTGGGTGCCAAAAATGTCAATATTCTAGATATTCACAATCGTGAAGAAGCCAATTCTGATGCTATGGTTGCAAGAGCCAATGCCGCAGATGTAGTAATGTTTACGGGTGGTGACCAGTTGAGATTAACATCAATTCTTGGCGGGACAAGATTTCACGATACGATTTTATTAAAATATCATGAGCAGGATTTTATCTACTCCGGAACTTCTGCCGGTGCCGCTGCCGCTTCTGAAAATATGATTTATCAGGGAAGCAGTTCTGAAGCTCTGCTGAAAGGTGAAATTAAAACCACACAAGGTTTAGGATTAATCGACAATGTCATTATTGATACTCACTTCGTACAGAGAGGCAGAATCGGAAGGCTTTTTCAGGCTGTTGTCAACAATCCGAGGACGTTGGGAATCGGTTTGGGTGAAGATACAGGCCTTTTCATCCATAATGATGTGATGACGGCAGTCGGTTCCGGGCTTGTTATTTTGGTGGACGGAAGATTTATTAAAGATACCAATCTTACCAATATCAATTTGGGTGAACCAATTTCGATTGATAATTTAACGGTTCATGTCATGTCTATGAACGATCATTATGATTTGATAACCAAAACATTAACGATTGAAAATTCACAGTTTAATCCGATTCCACAAGATAGATAGACAATTATAATCTATATGAAAATAATCATTCACGGCGGATTTTTCTCGGAAAGCGATCAGAGCCACGAGGTAAAAATTGCCAAACAAAAATCTTTAAAAAATATCGCCCAAAAAGCGTTTGAATATTTACAAAACAATTCAGCTTTCGACACAGTTGCATATGCAGTTTCTTTGTTGGAAAACGACGAATTGTACAACGCAGGAATAGGCTCGCAGATCCAGAGTGATGGTGTGATCAGAATGAGTGCCGCCATTATGGATGGTGAAACTCAGAAGCTCAGCGGAGTCATCAATATCCAGGATGTGAAAAACCCGGTTTTCGTTGCAAAAGAGCTGATGAAAGAAGACGATAGGGTTTTAGGAGGAAATGGAGCAAAAAAATATGCAAATGAGTATGGTTTCGAAAATTTTTCAACAGAAATCCCGCAAAGAAGAAAAGAATATGAAGCAAAATTGAATAACGGCGGAAAAGGAACTGTCGGCTGTGTAGCGATCGATAAATATGGCAAGCTCGCCGTTGCTACTTCCACCGGAGGAAAGGGTTTTGAAATTCCGGGAAGAATCTCTGACTCTGCGACGGTTGCGGGAAATTATGCCAATTCTTTTTGTGCCGTAAGCTGTACAGGCGTTGGTGAAGATATTGTAAGCAACGCAACTGCAACAAAAATCGTCACAAGAGTCACCGACGGAATGTCTCTTGAAAAAGCTTTTACTAAAACTTTTGAAGAATTAAAAACAATCGACGGTTTTGCAGGCGCCATTGCCATTGATAAAAATGGAAATATCTATCATCAGGATTCGTATCCCACTATGGTTTTCGCAAGTTTTGATGGAGAAAATTTTGAAGTTTTCAATTAATTTTAACATTATTTTATAATTCCATTTAATTTTTTGGCACACATTTTACATGATTATTATTATAGAACTTTAATATTAATCACTTAAAAAATAGAAATCATGGGAAATAAAACGAAAGGCTTATTAGCACTATTAGGATTAGGAGCTTTGGCATATTGGAAATATAAAAATTCTTCTCCTGAGGAACAGCAAGCTGTAAAAGACAAGATCAACAATGCAAAGGATAATTTGAACAAATGGGGTAATGATCTGAAGGATAAAGCCAATAATGTTGCTTCCCAGGTTCAGGAAAAAGTAGACGGAATGAAGGCAAAAGCAGAGGAAACGGTTAATCAGAACTAGTTTATTTTAGCATTCATATATAAAAAGTCATCGTAGTTTCTTATTACGATGACTTTTTTTGTGTTTCCAGGGCAAAAACCAGCGGTATTTTGTTACCGAATTTCGGAATTCTCCATTTTCCTTTTTCAAATTCTTCCACATGTTTAAAACATGGATACGGCGACCAATCGTACTCTTTAAATTTTTCTATAGAAATATCATTTTGAATTAAATTCTGAAGAACCTCAGCTAATGAATGATTCCACATCACATACTGCTGAACGATGTCTGCAGATTTATCAGCATAAGTTCCTTCGTAGGTTTCTACAATTGGTTTTTCGTTAAAATAATTGTATCTCACTTCTTCAAAATCATCATCAAACATCCAGACAACAGGGTGAAATTCGGCCATGATAAATTTTCCTTCAGGTTCTAAAAACTGATTGATAATTTTCGCCCATTCATTAAGATCCGGAAGCCAGCCAATAGTTCCGTAACTTGTAAAAACCATGTCGAATTTTTCATCCAGAACATTCGGAAGATTATAGAGATCCGTACAAATAAACTGGGTATCTGTTCCTGTTTTTTGAGCTAACTCTTTCGCAGCTTCAATGGCTTTATCAGACAAATCAATTCCGGTAACTTTGGCTCCCAATCTTGATAAAGAAATGGAATCCTGCCCAAAATGACATTGCAAATGAAGGATCGTTTTATCTTTTATATCTCCCAAAAGCTCCAATTCAATAGAGTTGAGAGAGGTTCTCCCTTTTAGGAATTCATCCACAAAATAGAAATCCGACTTCAGATGCGGCTCTACCTTGGCATTCCATGAGTTTTTATTTATTTCTAAATAGTTTTCCATAGTTTAATTTTGCAAATCTAAAATATGAATTAATTTTATTTTTCTGAAATAACAACTGAAGTATAAACACTGTAGAGGTTCCAGCCCAGCGATTCATATAGTAATTTACCTTCTTCTGTGGCCACTAAAAAATTATTAGAAATACCTTTTGAAAGTGCAATCTTTTCCAATTCTTTCATTAAAAAAGTTGCCAGTCCTTTTCTACGATGAGGTTTTTCCGTTGAAAT
>CBFGVN010000466.1:0-3030 GCA_965651845.1 uncultured Chryseobacterium sp.
CTTGATACTATTAATGAATATTATAAAGGCGAGAAAATCATGTTGATGGCGCCGGATGTAATTTCCACAAAAGGTCATTATCACGAACTTTTTGTGCAAATGGCAAAGAAAGGATACGGACAGGCGAGAATTGACGGTGAATTGCAGGATATCGAATATGATTTAAAACTTGACCGTTACAAAACCCACGACATCGATATTGTGATCGACCGTTGGATTATCGGGGAAACGGCTTCGGAAAGCAGAATGGAAAAATCGCTCAGAACAGCGATGGAAATGGGAGAAGGGCTTATCGGAATTCAAAAACTGGGAAGCACAGATATTGAATATTTCTCTAAAAATTTAATGGATGCGGAAACTGGGCATTCATTGGCGTTGCCGGAACCGAATACTTTTTCGTTCAATTCTCCGAAAGGAAGCTGCCCGAACTGTAAAGGTCTTGGAACGATTAAAAAAATCAACACCGATTATTTTGTTGAGAATCCAAAATTATCAATCAATCAGGGTGGTTTGCTGCCTTTGGAAGATATTAAATCAAACAAATGGATCTTATCTCAGATTAAAAGTATTCTTGAAATTTTTGGATTAGGATTAACGACTCCTTTCAATGAAATTCCGGAAGAAGCGTTGGATTATATCTACAATGGCTGTCATAAAGAGTTTAATAAAGACTTAAAATACGCAGGAATTACCAAAAAAATTAAAATCAGTTTTGATGGTCTGATTCCTTTTATGGAGGAAATTATTGAAGAAAGAGAATCTTACGAAGCAATTTTGCTGGAAAGACATTTTACAACGGAAGAAACCTGTCCGGAATGCGGCGGAACCCGGCTTCAGCCTTCAAGTTTAAGCTTTAAAATTGATGGAAAAAATATTGCTGAGGTTAACGGATTGAGCTTATCAGATTTGAAAGAATGGTTAGCCGACGTTAAAGATAAATTCTCAGAAAAAAATGCGATCATCGCTCATGAAATTTTAAAGGAAATTGAAACGAGGCTGCAGTTCCTGCTGGATGTAGGTTTAGATTATTTAAGTTTGAGCAGAAGTTCAAAAACCCTTTCGGGAGGGGAGTCTCAGAGGATTCGTCTGGCGACACAAATCGGTTCTCAATTGGTAAATGTTCTTTATATTTTGGATGAGCCAAGTATCGGACTGCATCAGAGAGACAACGAAAGGTTGATTAATTCACTAAAAAATCTTCGTGACATCGGAAATTCCGTTTTGGTGGTAGAGCATGACAAAGATATGATTCTGGAAGCCGATGAGGTCTTGGATATTGGTCCGAGAGCCGGAAAATTCGGAGGAGAAATTCTTTGGCAGGGAAAACCTAAAGATCTTTTGAAAGCGGATACGATCACTGCTCAATATATTAACGGAAAAAGAAAAATCGAAATTCCTGCGGAAAGACGTAAAGGAAACGGTAAAAATATAGTATTAAAAGGTGCTACAGGAAACAATCTTAAAAATGTAACACTTGATATTCCTTTAGGAAAACTGGTTGTGGTTTCAGGGATTTCTGGAAGCGGAAAATCTTCTTTGATCAACGGAACTTTGTACCCGATTCTGAACAAACACTTTTACAGAGCGGTTCAGGAACCTTTACCATACAAAAAAATCGACGGTCTTGAAAACATCGATAAAATTGTAGATGTAGACCAGACTCCGATCGGGAGGACACCTCGTTCGAATCCAGCGACGTATACAGGAATGTTTACGGATATCAGAAATCTTTTTGCGGAACTGCCGGAAAGTAAAATCCGTGGTTACAAACCGGGAAGATTTTCCTTTAACGTGAAAGGCGGAAGATGCGATACCTGTCAGGGAGGCGGTTTGAAGGTCATTGAAATGAATTTCTTACCGGATGTTTATGTTCATTGTGAAACCTGCAACGGAAAACGTTTTAACAGGGAAACGCTGGAGGTTCGTTACAAAGGAAAATCAATTTCTGATGTTTTGGATATGACGATCGATGAAGCGGTAGAATTTTTCCAGCCGATTCCTAAGATTTTTGCCAGAGTAAAGACTTTACAGGATGTTGGTTTGGGATATATCACGTTGGGACAGCAGTCGACAACACTTTCTGGAGGAGAAGCACAGCGTATCAAGCTGGCAACGGAACTGGCAAAAAGACAAACCGGAAATACTTTATACATTCTTGATGAACCGACAACCGGACTTCATTTTGAAGACGTGAAAATCCTGATGGATGCGATCAATAAATTGGTAGATCTTGGAAATTCATTCATTATTATCGAACATAATATGGATGTGATAAAACTGGCCGATCATATCATCGACGTTGGCCCTGAAGGTGGAAAACACGGTGGACAGATCATAGCCCAGGGAACGCCTGAGGAAATCGTGAAGTCTAAGAAGAGTTTGACAGGGAAGTTCTTGAAGAGGGAGTTGTAGTAAGAAAAATATCAACTTAATTATAGAAAGAATTTGTGAAAGCAGATTCTTTTTTTATTTTTAAGAAAAACTAATGATTAATGGAGAAACCGAAAGAGATTTTAGAATTAGAGAAGATTTATAATTTTGAGTTAAAAGAATTTAAAAAAGAAGGCTCATTTTTTAGTATTGATAGAAATTGTTATTTAATGAATGATAATAGACAAATAATTGGTCTTAATCTATCAGAAAATGAATTTACAGATATTGAAGGTTTTGAAAATTTAAAACATCTTTCATATCTTGATCTATCCAAAAATCAGATTACGGAAATTAAAAATTTAGAAAGGCTAGAGCAGCTTAGAGAATTGGATTTATCAAGAAATCAGATTACAGAAATTAAAAATTTAGAAAAATTAAAGCGACTTACAAAGCTCAATTTATCAAGGAATCAAATTACGGAAATTAAAAACCTGGAAGAATTAAATCACCTTTCAATACTTTCTTTATCAAGTAATCAAATTACAGAGATTAAAAATCTGGAAAGCTTAAAACAACTTTCAGAATTAGATTTATTTAGTAATCAAATTACGGAAATTAAAAATCTAGAAAATCTAAAACAACTTTCTGCTCTATATT
>CBFGVN010000467.1:0-3028 GCA_965651845.1 uncultured Chryseobacterium sp.
AAAACAAATTTTTTAATTATCTCGAATTTAATTTATTTTTTTAAAATAAAGCGTAAAAATATTAATATTGCAGTGATAACTTTTAATTAAATGAAAATGTTCAACGACGAATTAGACTATAAGATCTATGGTGAAGAAATGCAGTGTGTAGAAATTGAGCTTGATCCTAAAGAGAGCGTAATTGCCGAACCCGGAAGTTTCATGATGATGGTCGATGGCATCCAGATGGAAACGCTATTCGGGGATGGTACCGAAAAAGGATTAATGGGAAAACTGTTTTCAGCAGGGAAAAGAATGTTGACAGGTGAAAATCTGTTTATGACGGTCTTTACCAATACCTCTCCACAAAAAAGACAGGTTACATTTGCAGCACCTTATGCAGGAAAAATCATTCCTTTTGACCTAAGTAAGCTGGGCGGAAAGGTAATTTGCCAGAAAGACAGCTTTCTTTGTGCTGCAAAAGGTGTTTCGGTGGGAATTGAGTTTCAGAAAAAACTGGGAACGGGGTTATTCGGAGGGGAAGGTTTTATCATGCAAAAGCTTGAAGGTGATGGGATGACCTTCGTACACAGTGGCGGTCATGTGATGGAAAAAGAACTTCAGCCGGGGGAGATTTTAAAGATTGATACGGGATGTATCGTTGGTTTTACCCATACGGTGGATTATGATATTCAATTTGTAGGAGGAATTAAAAATACTATTTTCGGCGGGGAAGGTTTGTTTTTTGCCCAATTAAAAGGTCCGGGGAAAGTCTGGATCCAGACACTTCCGATTTCAAGACTGGCAAGCAGAATTCTGCAATACGGAACGACCAAAAAAGGAGAGCAGGGAGGCATTCTCGGAGGGTTGGGAAATCTTTTGGATGGTGATGGATTGTAATTAGATCTAAAAAAATAAAAAAGCCGCATCATAACTAATTGAGGCGGTTTTTTGTTTATACCTTTCAGAAATTGTGAATTATGGACATCTATTAAGATTCAATTACAAATATTTACAGAAAATATTTTAACAGCTACACTTACTCATCAATCTGCAACACTTATTAAATATAATTCGTTTTTAAACCTTCATGCCCTCACATTTGCAAAAAAATAATTTAAAAATACAAAGGCATGAAAAAAACTATTTTATCCTTAATTACAATCGCAGTTACTCTTTCTTCCTGTAGTAACGAGTCGGATTTTGCATCAACAGGCGATCAGAAAACAGATCAATTAACAATGATGAAAGCTAATGTTTCCAGTTTATCATTACAAGATAAAAGAGCATACCTTGAATCAATTTTAATGAATTCTGCTAAATACATCGTTCTGGAGTCCCAAAGAAATACAAGATCAAGAAATGAGATTTACACCGAATTAGAAAAAAATATTGATAGCGACGATAATGCTTTAATTGATATTTTCTACAAGAAGGTACCTGCTTTATACAATGATGCCGGTTTTAAAAATAGTTTATTGGCTTTTAATGATTTAGAAGGAAGCAAATATTTCCCGCAAATTTTCGTTTACAACTATAATCGATTAAAAGCTGCAGGTAAAATCGGTAAATCAAATCCAATTTTAGCAGTTTTCTATACGGGTGATGAAAAATCTGCAACAGCAAAGGCATATAAACTTAATGCATCCGGTAATTGGGAATTTGTAAAAATGGTAGATGAAAAGGCCATTGAAAATGAAGAAGTCTGGGTATTCTCCTTAAATGAAACTTTTGTTAATACCATCGACTTATCCATTCTGCCAAAAGAAGTGGTACCTCCTCGTACTTCAAAAATCTCATCGGTTCAGCAGAAAGGAGATGATCGTTGCCAGAAAGGAACCTCCTATTGGCCATACTTTGAATATATGACCATAAGAAAACATAATGAATCGTTCTTAGGAGGGAAAAGTGATATCTGGACGAAAACATATACAGGTTGGAATACTCCAAATAGTATAAACCCATGCGATCCTTCTGTGCAAAGAATTAAGTGGACGAATAATCCTGATGGTGAAGTTTTCGTTAGAAAGTACATGAGATATATGATTCCTAATATTGCATTGTATGTTGTTTGCGGTTACGCCGGATCATGGGATCCGGGACCTGCTAATGTGGGCGGATGGCAAGGGGATGCTCTTAACTATGTAATTTTTGAAAAGGATTCATGGCCAACAGGAATAAGGTTTACAAGTATCAATAATAACGGATACAATGGATCTTACCAATATCGTTCGGCAGATGATTATTATGATAAGGGTATTATTTTGCATTGGAGTAATACGGGGCCTCATATGAATGGCTATTCAAGAGATATTAGCGGGCAAATTAAATTCAATTCCAGATTATAATCTTTTCAGAAAAGTTTTGTATTGAAATCAAGAAAAATGATAAAAAAAGTCCGTTTCACGAGTTGTGAGACGGACTCTTCCTTTAATTCTGCATCAACCACTATTTTGAAATTAAAAGTTTCTGAGAAGAAGTGTTGTTTTGTGATTTTATTTCAACAAGATAAGTCCCCTGAATTAGTTTTTCGGTATTCAGCTTTATACTCTGGCGACCGCTTTCAACGGTTTCAGTTGTATGGATTACCACTTTTCCTGAAGCATCCATGATTTTGATGGAGACATTGCCTTTTTTGGAAAGGTTGGTCAGTACATCAACATAATTTTTAGCTGGGTTTGGGACTAAAATATAATCTTTTACTTCAGATACAACTCCTGTTTCAGCTCTTGCGATAGCTGCAATTTCTTTTAAAGGAGAGGTTAAACCTGAATTACTTACTGTTTTACCTGCCTGAAAAGGTTTGGGAATACAGATTTCGACACAAGTTGTACATTTCGGTTTATCGTTTTCATATTGAGTTACGCAAACCTTGTAAGATCCCGGATTTACATAAGTATGAGAGATCATTACGTCTCCAATGGTTCCATCACCCCAGTCTACTTTATACAAGCTTGGTGAGTTGATGCTTTCCAGGAAGATCTGAGCGATGGTAAAGTTTCCCGAAGTGCTTGTTGTGGTCTGGATTTTGAAATTGGAGTTACATTCG
>CBFGVN010000468.1:0-3022 GCA_965651845.1 uncultured Chryseobacterium sp.
TGGGATTTCAGTAAAAACTGGAAATTAAAAATGGAAAGCCTGCTGGAAAACTACAGACATCTTAATGATAAAGATAAATTGCTCCTTGATAAAATGGATTGGTGGCGGTATTTGGTGAATAACGGATGTAAAGATCGTGATCTTGATCTTCGAGAATTGATGGATAGTACAGATTTTGGAGAAAGCATAAGAAAAGTTTCGGCCAATGCAGCCCTTTCCGAGTATGTAGAAAATACCGGAGATACCCAAAATCAAATGGACAAAAAAATTATCGGTGGCAACACGATGTTGGCTCAAAGACTTTCAGAAAAATTAGGAAAAGAAAAAATACTGCTGAATCATATTGTTACCCGCATTGAGCAAGGTGATAAGGTAAAAGTATATTGTGGCAACGGAAAAGTTTTCGAAGCGGATAAAGTCATTTGTACCCTGCCGACTTTTGCTCTGAAAAACATAGACTGGAAACCCGGGTTACCTAAAAATAAAATCGAAGCTCTGAATGAACTGCAATATGCACGTATTAATAAACATGCCATGCTGTTCGACAAACGTTTCTGGAAATCAGAGAATTTTGATATGGTGACCGATCAGTTACCACATTATTTCTATCACGCGACCCAAGGCCAATCTGGATCGTCAGGTGTGCTGATTTCTTATAGTATTGGTGACAAAGCTGCAGTGATAGCCAATCAAAACGATATGACCAATTTCAAAAGTGTTCAGGAGACATTGCAGCCTGTTTTCGGGGATATAAAACCCTATTTGAAGCAGCAGGTCAATTATTATTGGGGCAATGATCAGCGGTCACACGGTTCTTATGCGATTTACGGTTCCGGACAATGGTTCCGCGTGAGACCTATATTGAAAGAACCTTTTATACATACTCATTTTGCGGGAGAACATCTTGCGGACTGGCAGGGTTTTATGGAAGGTGCAATCGTCTCCGGAGAAGAGGCCGCCGGGGAATTTTGATTTTTTTAGTTTAAAATTTTTAAAAATATAATGTAAATCGTAGAAGTTTTTTCTGCGATTTTCCTTTTAAATAATGAATTTGATGAGGTTTTGAAAATTCTGAAATTTTGATGTGCAAATTTTTATTCGAATAAATATTTTTGAGGCAACACAAATTTTTTCAATTGAATAAACAGCCTCTACTCATTCTTGCAGTTTGTTTTATTATTGGAGTTTTGCTTCAGGACAAACTTTCTTTAGATAAAACTTATATTTATCTTGCTATCGGGATCTGCCTTTTTGTATTTATTTCTACGTTTTCCAAGTCGTATTTTTTGTATAAAGCAAAACCTTATTTATTGGGAATAATGTTTTTCGGAATTGGAGTAATTTTGCATTTTTTTAATTCTTTTTCATCTCAGAGTTTGTCTGTTCCCCGAAATGAATTTGTTGTTTTTAAAATTTCCAGGAAGTTAAATTCATCAATAAAAAATAAAAAGTACGAAGCAATAATTAATGTTGATAAGAAAACTGTGAATGCTGTTTTGTACATTCCGAAAGATTACCGGGAATTGGATTTTAATCATTATTACAAAACAAAAGCTTTCATTACAACACCTAAAACTGCGAAATATGATTTCCAGTTTGATTACGCGAAATATTTAAAAAGAAAAAATATTGAGTATCAATGTTATAGTGATGATGATATTTTGTCTGCTGGAAGAAAAGATGTAAGCTTCATTGAAAAATTTTCGCAAAAACGGCTGGAACTGCTTCAAAATATTGATAAGGCAGAAATTTCTCAAAAGACAAAAGATTTTCTAAAAGGGATTATTCTCGCAGATCGTACAGAAATTGATTCTCAGACCATACAGGATTTCAACCGATCCGGCTTAGTGCATTTTCTGGCTATTTCGGGAACACATATCGTTGTGATTTTTGGGTTATTTTATTTTTTACTGATGAAATTTTTTCCTTTAAAATTTAGAAAATATGCAATTGTTTTAAGTTTAATTTTTATCTGGCTTTTTGCTTTATTGATTGGGCTTGTAAATTCGGTGGTGCGTTCTTGCATTATGCTAAGCGTTTATTTTGTGTATGTATTGCTCCAGAGAAAACCGGATTTGCTGCATTCTCTGGCTTTATCAGCTTTGATTATTTTAATTTTTGATACGCAGCAGATTTTTGATGTCGGTTTTCAATTGAGCTTTCTGGCGGTTTTAGGAATTTTCTGGCTGAATCAGCCGATTTTAAAATATTTTCCAAAGCAAAATAATAGGTTGAAAAAATTAATTTTCAATACGGTTTCAATTTCAGTATCTGCACAACTGGCGACACTGCCTTTGGTATTGTATTATTTTCATCAATTTTCCCTTATTTCCATTGTGGCCAATTTTTTCATTGTTCCTTTTTCGGAAATTATTATTGTTTTTTCACTTGTCATGACTGCTTTGATTGCCTTCAATCTTGATTTTACTTTAATAAATACCGTTTACGACTATATTATTCAAATATTATTAAAAGTGATTCATTGGTTTGCAGACTTTGATAGTGTGTTTTTTAAAAATATTCCCATGAATCTGGCTGAAGTTTTTTCTTTGTTTTTGATTGTTTATTTGATGAGGTTTACCATTTTAAAATATGACTTTAAAAATTCGTCAAGATTGATGATGGCTGTGCTTACATTTTTTATTTTGAGGATAGGATTCAATTTTTATGAAAATCAAAAGACGGAAATTCTGGTTCACGATTTTTCAAAAAATAAAGTATTATCAATAAAAGAAGGAAATAAAGCATGTTTCTGGATCAAGGAAAATTCAGATAAACAGAAGGTTATGCAATTTATTATTGATCCTTACTGGTCTTCAAGAAGGTTGGATAATGTTGAAATGAAGGTTGCCCCGAAGTCTGCCCGGCAAGTTGTTTACGGCGGCAAAATTTATAAGATAAATTAATTGTTAAGTTTTTCTGGAATTCCTTTATTTATAACATTTTAAGCTCTTATTTAGAAAGATTACAAACTGTCTAATTGTGAGATTTCTCACTTTTTGATATAGTTAACATTTCTTAA
>CBFGVN010000469.1:0-3005 GCA_965651845.1 uncultured Chryseobacterium sp.
TATTTTTCTTTGATTTAAGATAAAACTTTCAATTGGTTTATTTGAGATTTCTCAGTTTTACTTCTTTCTTCAGATATGTTTTAAAATCTTCTGCGAACATCCCAATATAGGTACCTTTTTCAAGATCTCTGTTGACTCCTGTTTTGCCTAAAAGTACTGATCCGCTCCCGATTTTATTTCCGGAAGCGATACCAACCTACCCCCACAAAGTCACTTCATCACCGATCACACAACATCCGGCGATTCCCACCTGAGAAGCAATCAGACATTTTTTACCAATTACCGTATCATGCCCAACCTGTATCTGATTATCCAAAACAGAGCCCTCACCGATCACCGTAGAATCTGTAACTCCTCTGTCGATCGTACATCCGTTTCCGATTTCTACGTTGTTTTCGATCACAACGTTTCCAACAGAGATTAAACGGTCGAAGTTTCCATTTACTTTTCTATAATAAAAAGCGTCTCCCCCCAACACAGTATTGGATTGGATAACAACATTATCACCAATCACTGTTCTGTCGCCAATCACAACATTCGGAAAGATCAGTGTGTTTTTCCCGATTTTCACATTGTTGCCGATTACTGCAGAATGATGGATTTTTGTTCCTTCCCCAATTTCAGCATCGTGAAGTTCTTCCGTGAAGTTGTATATTCTAGTGAAGTGAGTATTAATTTTATTAAAGTCTCTGAAAGGATCATCAGAAACCAAAAGCGCTTTTCCTTCCGGACATTCCACTTCTTTATCAATTAAAATGATGGTAGCTGCAGAATTTAAAGCCTTATCGTAATATTTGGGATGATTTACAAAAACTATATCTCCGGGTCTTACCATGTGGATTTCATTAGTTCCTAAGACTTCAAAATCTTCTGAACCAATAAATTTTGCTCCGATAAGATCTGCAATAGTTTTCAGTTTTTGTGGCTGATGAAACGTCATATTTTTTTAAATGATGTTTAAATTTATCAACCTTGTCGAGATTAAAGCCCTGACAAGGTTTATTTTTTCAACTTTAATCGCAGCCCAACTTGAGTAAAGCCTTTCGGTAAAGGGTAAACTACAATAGCTGCTATAAAAAATGAAAGCTGAAAGTTGTTATACTTCCAGCTCCATATTATTTTGAATAATTATTCTTTTACTCTTTCAAGATAAGAACCGTCTTCAGTGCTTACTTTGATTTTGTCTCCCGGTTCAATGAACAAAGGAACCATTACTCTTGCACCTGTTTCAACGATAGCATTTTTAAGAGCGTTGGTAGCCGTGTTACCTTTTACTCCCGGATCTGCTTCGACTACATCTAAGTAAACAGATTGTGGAAGTTCCGCAGAAAGTGGAGTTTCATCAGCTTCCTTCAGGATGATCGTTACTTCTTCACCAGCCTTCATCAGGTTTGAGTTCTCAATCATTTCTTTATTTAAATATAATTGAGAGAAGTCGTCATTATTCATGAAGTGGAATCCGTTCTCATCATCATATAGATACTGATATTTTCTAGTGATAACTTTTACTTCGTCGATTTTGTGACCAGCAGAGAATGTATTATCGATTACTTTCCCGTTCGTTACTGATTTTAATTTTGTTCTTACGAAAGCAGGACCTTTTCCCGGTTTTACGTGAAGAAATTCGATAACTTTATAAATATCATTACTGTACTCAATGCACAGACCTTTTCTGATATCGTTACTTGTTGCCATTAATTTTGTATGTATTTATTTTCTTTTATTAAACTGTATTCCCTGCCCCTGAGGCATCATTCTGTTGAATGTATTATTGTTAAACGTATTTACATTATTCTGTAATTTGTTGACATTCATCTGAACCTCAGAATTGTATTGATTGGCGGTTCCAAAAATAGAATTAGAAGTATTCTTTTGTTTCAGAATATCATTCAAATTATTTTTAGCAATACTATCATTAGACTTCTCAGGAAGTTTTCTTTCCAGTATTGAAGTTTTGGTTGTCTTTTCGGTTTTTAATCCTTCCGTTTGCTGTCCGAACAACAGAGATGAAGAAGAAAGCGTTATAAGTAAGATTAAAATTTTCATTTTGTTATGTAAATTTAATTATCCCTCCTTTCCTGTTCCATATCCTTTTACGATACCTCTTGGAGAGTTTTGGATAAATTGAAGGATTTCATCTCTTTCCGCGGTAGGAAGCATTTCCTTTTCAATGTGCGTGATCGCTTGGGAAACGTTCATTTTCATCTGGAAAATAGCTCTGTAGATTTTCTGAATTTCAAAGATTTTTTCATTGGTAAAACCTCTTCTTCTCAACCCTACCGAGTTAATTCCTGCGTAAGACATCGGTTCTCTTGCAACTTTTACATAAGGCGGAATATCTTTTCTCACCAAAGTACCACCGGAAATCATTACATGTTTTCCGATCTTACCAAACTGGTGAACAGCTGATAAACCTCCCATTACAGTATAATCACCGATTTCTACGTGACCTGCAATACCACAGCCGTTTACGATGATAACGTGATCTCCGATGACACAGTCGTGCGCAATATGAGACGTCGCCATAATCAGGCAGTTTTTCCCTATTTTCGTATAACCAAGAGCTTTCGTGCCTCTGTTTACCGTTACACATTCTCTGATTGTCGTATCGTCTCCGATAATTACCTGGGTATCTTCACCATCGAATTTCAAATCCTGTGGAATCGCTGAAATTACAGTTCCTGGAAAAATTCTGCAGTTTTTACCGATTCTGGCTCCATCCATGATGGTAACATTGGGGCCGATCCAAGTTCCTTCTCCGATTTCCACATCTCCTGCAATGGTAGTAAAAGGTTCTACGATTACATTTTTGCTGATTTTCGCACGTTTATCTACGGCTGCTAATTGATGAATCATTTAATCAACTTTATTTTTTGCAACTTGAGCCATTAATTCTGCTTCTACCGCCACAGTATCTCCTACATATCCGTATCCCTGCATATGAACGATTCCTCTTCTGATCGGCTCGATCAATTCAATTTTGAAAATAATAGTATCTCCGGGAA
>CBFGVN010000470.1:0-2995 GCA_965651845.1 uncultured Chryseobacterium sp.
TAATCAAGTTTGGTATGAAATAAAAATCGACTATAAGGATAATTAAATTAACAACTTGGCTTATTTGGATAAATTTGGAAGACAAGATCAAGAAATAGCTCCCACAATAATCATTTTCAAATATATCTTCGACAAACAAAAAAACTGGACACAAATCATTAAAAATGTTAATGGGAAAGATTTATACAAATGGATAAGAAAAATTGAATATTATAAACTTTAAAGAAAGTATTATAAATAAAACCTGTTTAAAATTAAATGGGTTTTATTTTTTTACCCTATTTTTGTAGCGTTTTGAAACTTACATTCAATAAAATCATCACTTTTCCTTTGGTAATTTTAATTCGATTTTACCAATGGTTTATTTCGCCCTTACTTCCCAAAAACTGTCGTTATGAGCCTACCTGTTCGCATTATATGGTGAAAGCGCTGCAGGTTCATGGGGTTTTCAAAGGATTTTGGCTGGGAATGAAAAGAATTTCAAGATGCCACCCATGGGGAGGAAGCGGTTATGATCCTGTTCCACCAAAAAAGTAAAAAATCAATAAACAAACTACTAAAAAAATAGAAATGAGTAATATTTTTTTCAGAATTTATCTCGTAATATTTGCGTTCATTACACAATCTTTTTTTGCGCAAAATTATCCGGACGGAATGTCTGACGGAACTTTAAAAGTAAACACCACAAACGTTCCCGTAAAAATCTACGCCACAACAGAATTGGGAGATCTCAATGTGTTCCCTGACAGAAAAGTAGACGGAAATGTGTTTATAATTCTGAATGAGTCTAATTTCGAACCTGCCTATTTCAATTTCGGTACACTGACTTTAACTAAACTTAAAGATGCAAAATACCAGCTTTTAGATAAAAACTTCAAGCCGATTACAACACCTGCAACAAAGGAAAATATTGAAAATTTCAAATATGCGGTAAAAATGGATAAGCCGATCACAGCTACAGACAAAGTAAGCCTGGAAACGCCTTTCAAGATCTGGGATCCTTCAAAAGGAATTCAGTTGGGGCCGATTACTCTGCATTTTTATAGCTTAATGTTCATTTTTGCTTTTGGATTCGGATATATTTTAATGAATAGAATTTTCAAAATCGACAATATTAATCAAAAATATTTAGAACCTCTTTTCACATGGACATTGATCGGAACTATTCTTGGAGCAAGAATGGGACACGTTATTTTTTATCAGCCTGAACTTTTCAAAGAAGATTTCTGGAGTGTTTTTTTACCGATAAGTACTAAAAATGGTTTAAAATTTACCGGATTTTCCGGTTTGGCAAGTCACGGTGCAACGATCGCTTTGATCTTTACAACACTTTATTATTCATTCAAAATCATTAAGAAAAATCCGTTCTGGGTGTATGACAGATTAGGAATTGTGGTTTCGTTGGGAGGAGCTTTCGTGAGACTGGGCAACTTTTTCAACTCTGAGATCATCGGAAAACCGGTAGACCCTAGCTCACCATTTGCCTTACTTTTCCCACAGCAAAGCAGCGAATATGGGGTAACAGTTCCTCGTTATCCGTCTCAGTTGTTTGAAGCTTTCGGATATGTGTGTTTATTTATTTTATTATGGATTTTGTACAGAAAAACGAATAAAAAATATCAACAAGGATGGTTATTCGGATTATTTTTTATCATTCTTTGGGCGATCAGATTCTTTGTAGAATTCTTAAAAGAACCACAGGGCGACGAGTTTATTCAATTGGGAGGACTGAACACAGGACAAGTTCTTTCTATTCCATTCATGATCGCCGGAGTTGTGATTATGATTGTTTCCAAGAAGTTTAAAATCACTCAGGCAGAGAACGAAAAACCTGAATAGTTTTAAGGCGAAAAGCTAAGGAATCTGAAAAGCTCATTTACAAAATCGCCGATTACTTTCAAAATAGTAAAAAGGCAAGCTTGTACATCTACAGGTTTGCCTTTTTTTATTATTAAAATTTAATGCTAATATCTTCAGCATAATTTAAAAGCTTTGCTTATTATCAGCCCTCTTAGCTTTCTTAGCCTCAAATTAAAGCTTTACCTCTACTCTCCTATTCAGTTCTTCAAAAACACTTCCAAATTCGTTAATAACATCCGTCGGAAGCATAGATTCTTTAGAATATTTTTCAGAAGCAAATTCGGCAGCTTTTCCGTGAAGCCAAACTCCTAAAATGGCAGCTTCTTCTTCCGTATAATGTTGCGCCAGAAATGAAGTTAAAATCCCTGTCATAATATCCCCGCTTCCGCCTTTTGCCAATCCGGAATTGCCTGTAATATTATAAAAAACATTTCCCTCAGGAGTTATAACCTGTGTATGATGATCTTTCAAAACAATGAAAATCTCAAATTCACGGGCTTTTTTCTTTGCTAATTCTACTCTTTCAAAAGAATTCTCCGTTGTTCCGAATAACCTTTCAAATTCTTTCGGATGTGGTGTAATGATGGATTTTTTTGGAATTAAATTCAGATTTTTTTTATCCTGCGAAATAATATTCAATGCATCCGCATCAATGACCATCGGTTTTGAGTAGTTTTTTAAAAATTTTAGAAAATTTTTCACAGTTTCAGCTTCAGTTCCTAATCCCGGACCGACTCCGCACGAAGAATTTTCATCAATAATAAAATCATTAATGTAATCAATTCCTCCTTCAATAAACATCGCTTCAGGACATGAAGTCTGTAGAATTTCATATCCGCATTTGGGAGCCAGCGTAAAGGTAAGCCCTGCCCCAGTTTTCAACACCGACTTTGTAGCTAGAACTGCAGCTCCCATTTTCCCATAGCTTCCGCCAACGATCGTTACCTTTCCATAGCTTCCTTTATGTGAAAAATCTTCCCTTGGTTTAAAAATATTTTTAACGACTTCATCATCAATTACAAAATCATGAGTCTGAGTTTCTGAAATATAATCTTTACTTAAATTAATATCTAAAATCTCAATTTTCCCGGTATATTTTCCCGTTTCGGGATGAAGAAAACTCTTTTTCCAGAAT
>CBFGVN010000471.1:0-2995 GCA_965651845.1 uncultured Chryseobacterium sp.
AACTTAGAATATTAAAAGTTTCCAAAAACAGTTTGAGGAATGCTCAATCGGCTTTAAAGAAAAGAAAAACCAGCTTTTTCAGCGCGAAACAGCCCTAAAATCAAGAACTCAGTAAGGCTAAAATATTCAACTAAGAATATAGATAAATAAAACACACATCACACAATCATTAACTATGAATTACTTTCAAAAAAACAAGAAGAACATTATTATTGGTGTTATTGCGACTTTGCTGATAGCTGCGTTGGTTGCATTGTGGTTGCAGAAGAAAGTGATACACTCCGCCGATGATATTGTCGGGGTAGTTTATCCGTCATCTGTTGCAGTAGGAGATACGCTTTTGTTTGAAGACAAAACCCAGTTTGCAAAAACCAAGAGATGGAGTTTTGGGGACGGGACAACTTCTGATAAAAGCAGTGGAATCCACTTTTACAATAAACCGGGATATTATCAAGTAACGTTGATTATTGATAGTAAATATTCCAAATCCTTTCCGGTAATGGTTTCTGCAAGAAGCCTTCCGAAGCCGAAAGATACGACAAAAGTAAAAACTTTAATCGACGCCCAGACTCAGGCCATGCAGTTTGAAAATGTACAGTTCCGAGCTGTTTCAGATGCCAAACAGTTCACCTGGAAATTCGGGGAAACCGGAAACATCGATTCTAAGGATAAATTGGCAATTTATTCCTAACCGGGCGATTATATCGTAACACTTTACACAGACGAAAGCGAAGAGCCAATTTTGCATCAGATTAAAATTCTTCCTGCTTATGATGCATTGGAAGAAGAAGTAAGCGTGGAAGATGCTTATACTAAAATTGATAACGATTTTAAATACCATCTTCAGCAGATCGCTAACGGAAACAGTTTCAATATGCATTACAATTATTTATTGAGAACCTATCTGTGCAACAACGAAAATACAGTAGTAAAAGTAAACGACAGCAAAGTAAACAATTTCTACATGTACTGCGCAGGTCTTCAGTTTGACAAAAATAATGTTATCCAGACTGTAAAAGTGAACTTCGATGATGCACAAAACTGTGTAACCAAAGTTGATATAAACCAAAGTAAATAATTATTTCTCGTTCAGAATTTTTTTTGAACGCACCAATCATTAAATAAATCAGGATGAAAAATAAACTTCCTTTAGCAGCATATTACATCGGAGTTTCGGTATTACTGACGAGCTGTCAGGTAAAATTACCATCAAAAAGAACTCCGGAACCTTCACAATATGGGCAGATTGATAATTCAACTGTCGTAAATGGTTTCCCTAAAAAATCAGTTCCGTGGATCGCTATTTCAGACCGATCCAGAAATACGGCTTATCTGGATAAAAGTGATGAAAAATCTTATAAAGAAGTTAAATTTTTAGAACCTTTAATGGTGCTGAAAAGCCGGGACGGAATGGTAAAAGTAGCGGAATATATTCCGGATGCCTTAATGAAAAAAGTTTCGTCTAAACAGATTAAAACATACGGATGGATTCCGGAATCTGATCTTCTTTTATGGAGTAACTCTTTAAAGAATGAAAAAACAGGGTTTCCTGTAAGAGTAGCTGTTTTACCAAGCAACAGCGAAGTCATCAGAAGCTCTGAAAGATATTATAAAAACGATTCGATTATGGTGTTCAATTCACCAAGTCTGATCGAGCAGGCCAATGTGAAAATCCCGAACGGACAGATCGTTTATGTTTACAAACAGGCCGAAAACAATAAAAGATTTTTAGTAGGTAAAAAGCCAACCATCGATATCGACAGCATCAGTACGAGTTTGTATGGGTGGGTGAGTTCCAACGTTGTTTCAGCGTGGGGTGAACGTTCTGCCGTGAAAATGAAAAATACAACAGGCGTTACGGAAACCACTTTAGGACTTCATGAAGGCTCACCGGGAGGAAATGAAACCGAAAACAGAACGGCAATTCTTCTTACGGATGTTAATAAAAGAACACCACTTGAAAATATTTATCCTGTAAGTCTGCCATTAAACGAAACCCCGACTCCGGATTCGAAAACGAAATATTTTACGAATATTTTAGATTATAGTAAAAATTATGTTTTCAATGTTTTGGGTGAACCGATATATTTCGATCGTTATAGAGAAATTACCGAGAGAAATAAAAGAATTAATATCGTTTTTGCATTAGATATCAGCGCACCAAATGCGCCTTATGCCCCAATTGTAAAGTCTTTGTTGCAGGATCTGCAGCTTAGGTTCGAAAAGCCTTCTTACTTCAATCAGGTGAAATATGGGGTGGTTTTATATAAAAATAATTCTTGCGGAGATAATGTTGCGGTTTCAAATTTAAGTACCGATTACAGCAAAATCACCACATTCATCGATCAGAAAACAAATGAGATGAATTGTGCAAGCAATAGTGGTTATCAGCCTGTAAATGAAGGTTTAATGGCTGCCGGAAATCTCTTGACAAGTGTTCCTGATGAAACGAATATTGTAGTAACAGTGGGAACTTCTGCTAATCAGAGCGGAAATATGTACGGGGTAATCAATTCTTTAACTCAAGCCCAGGCTAGGTTGATTATGTTCCAGACAAGTGCAAGATCATCAGATACTTATAATGATTTTGTATTAATGGCTGAAAATGTAGTAACCAACACCGCCAAAAATATTGCTGAATTAAAGAAACAGAAAATCATCAATCAGAATGATGTTTTAACGAAAAATAATTTTAGCTTAATTGAAGGAGATGAAGGCTTCTTCTCTTTAGATTATCCCAAACAGAGTATGTCTCAAGGTTTTGTAATTTTCCCTAAAAAAGGGGATATTGCCACTCCGGGATACCTTAAAAAGTCGGTGGACAGCTTAATCGCACAGGTCACGTTGGATAATGAAACACTGGATAAATCGTTGAACGACTATTTCCATTCTTCGGTAGGAGCAGGCAGAACGGATGTTGATCTGAAGTATAAATACCTTTATCCGGGGCTTACAAACCCTGTTCCGGCGGGCATTGCAGCACAGTTGATCAATT
>CBFGVN010000472.1:0-2959 GCA_965651845.1 uncultured Chryseobacterium sp.
GGAGGTCCCAATACGAGTAGTACGATTACTACACCATTCAGCGTAGGGAATGCCAACTTCAATTTGTATGGTTCCGGAAATTATTTTGATAATAACAAAAACGGAGCTTTAGATGGTACTTTAGTTCCTCAGGACTTAACGGGATATCCTGTAGGAGATCCGGCAGCAATATTGGCAACGCCGTATGATTATCCTATGAAAAACCCGACATTGACTGCTCAGGCTGCCTACGATAAAATTATTGCGGGTGCAGGTGCATCTTATCCGAGACGTGATCAGGTAGATGGTTTGATGATTTCAGATCTGATGTCAAAAGGAACAACTGCTACTTATGTGTATGTACAGACGGATTTAACAACTCAGTTTGGCTTTACTAATGGTGGTGCAGGACACGTGTATGGTGCGCCGGCTCCTTTGGATACAGATAACGACGGAATGCCGGATGCGTGGGAAACGGCCAATGGACTGAACCCAAATGTTTTTGATGTTTTGGCAGTGAGCACAACTCATGCTCCATATCTGAATATTGAGGTTTATATTAATAATTTACCGAATACAATTCCTCCGGATTTTATTATTCCGCCAACGAATCTGAATTTCACCAATGCGCTTACGACAATAGCACCGGCTGCCAGTTCTTTAACAGTTAATTGGAATGATAATGCCACTAATGAAACCAATTATATAGTAGAACGTTCTACGGATGGCACTACTTTTTCAGTTATTGCAACACTCGGCGCTAATACGACGAGTTATAACGATACAGGTTTAACACCTAATACGCCATACTATTACAGAGTGAAAGCAACAACCGCTACAGAATCTTCTGTTTATACTTCAAACGCTGCTGTAACGACACCACCAATTCCATCGGCTCCTACAAAAGCGGTAAACCCAATACCTGCTAATGGAAATACGAATGTAGAATTAAACAGTGGCAACCTGCTTTTAAAATGGACAGGAAGTTCGAACACAACAACATATACTGTATATTTTGGAACGAACCCGCTTAATCTAAGTAATAATATTGCTACAGTTCCTTATAGTGCTACCCCTTCATATCAGCTTAGTAATTTAAATACTGCAACCAATTATTATTGGAGAATTGATGCTTCCAATGCTCTTGGTTCTGTAACAGGAGATGTATGGACTTTCCGTGCGCTGACACCGAGCCTGGTGGGGAACTGGCCATTCGCAGAAGCGCCTTCAGCAGGTGCACAGATTGCAGATGTAACGTCTTATGCCAACCACGGAACATTAGATGTAGCTTATGATAATGCTAATGTAAGAGTACCCGGAAAAGAAAATAATGCCCTGGATCTGGCAACTTCGCCAAATAATATGTACATCGTAAGTATTCCTCATCAGGAACAGATCTCATTTGATAATCAATCTTTTACCGTTTCTTATTGGATGAAAGCCCCTACAAGCATGATTCCAACCTCTTCATCAACAAGTCTTTATGTACTGTGTAAAGGTTCGTTTACTAAAAATACGACAACAGGAGCAACGGGCAAACGTTTTAATGTAGAGATCAAAGGAGGTCAGCTGCGATATGCGATCGATGATGATGTGACGAAAAAGGAAATCACCTCACCAATAGCCAATTATTTCACAGGGAACTGGGTGCATGTCGTGATTCAGAGAGATATTGCAACACATAAAATGAGAATTTATACCAATGGCGTTTTAAGTACGGAAGGAGATGAAACCGCTGTCACAGGTATTGGTGAAGCCAGTGATCTGATCATCGGAAATATTGGTGAGCTTGAATTTTTATCAACAACCAATGCTCCGGCTCCTTATAAAGGTGCATTTGATGAGCTTAAAATGTTCAATTATGCATTGTCTGCAACGGAAGTGTATGCTTTGTACAATCAGGCTGTATTGGGGAATGAAGAGTTCAGTATCAGCAAGAATGCCGGAACGGTTTATCCGAATCCTGTGAAAGACCAGATTTTCATTCAGCTTCCTGATTATAAAAAATCAACTTTAACGGCGACATTAATTGATATGACCGGAAGAATTATTGTGAAGGAAAAAATAAATTCCAACGGACAGGGAGTCTTTAACTTAAATATTGCCAACAAAAAAATATCAGGAAACTATATACTTAATGTTTATGGAGAAAATTTGAATAGTAATTTTAAAGTTATTGGTAAAAATTAATGACAAGGTTTAAATAATTTATATTTGTAAAAAAGAAGCTGTCTCGAAAATGAGGCAGCTTTTTTATTTAAATTATTGAATCTTTTGAAAACAATTTATCAATGCCAATCATATCCGCAATGTCTGCATTGTTTTGCGTAAGGTGTGCGTGCAAGCTTATTACATTTGGGACAATTGTTGAGGAATACTTTTTCCGGTGTGTCGGTCATGATTCGTTTTGAAACATTTAATTCAAATTCTTCATAGCCGTTTTGTAAAAGACGTACTACTTCAGGATCAGAATTAATCCATCCTCTTTCTAACATTAGCTTTCGCATGATATGATTGTCAGCAGATTTGAAAGTGTATATGTGATGCTTTAATGCAAACTTTTCACCATCAGTCATCAAATTACTAAAATAATTTCTGATATAAATTGCTGTTTCTTTATCCACAATGATAAGTTTTTAAACCTGATTTAGTGTTAAAAATAGAAAATTTCTTTATCACGTTCTCCGGTTTTCTCTATATTTTAAGAACAACGTCTATATTTTTATCACACGCTTATACAGCTTCAACACCTTTTTGATCTTGCGTTTCAAAAGCAATCTGTTACTTGCTTCGATGATCTTTTTAGAGCAGTATTCGGGGGAGTTGTTGGATAACCGGGCGTATTCATCAGCTATGATTTTTATAATATCCGGATCGGTGGTTAATCTGGCGAAATTTTTCAGGCGTTTATCAAGAGGAATATTTTCATGAAAATTCATCCTGTTCAGATCTACCATGTAGATGCAGTATTTATCGTCTT
>CBFGVN010000473.1:0-2941 GCA_965651845.1 uncultured Chryseobacterium sp.
CTAAGGAATTGGTAAAGGCTGTTCCTCTTATCAGTTCCTCACATATTGGTACAGGCACTCCATCCTGAGCTGCGTTGAACTCATTTACAATTCCTCCTCTTTCAAAATTTTCTCCGAAACTTTCTATTACGGTCGGGTACATAATAGAGTATCCGTCCAAAGAAAATACACTGGTCTTGAAATTAGAATGCATAACGTACTTTTCTTGTGTATCTTTAATTGTATGGTCTACATTACGCATATAATTCGGATCCATTGTTGCCGGAATCCCTGAGCTTTGTTCAAGGTTTTGCAGGGTTCCGTAATAATATTTTTTGGTGTGGATGTTTCCTGAATTATCATAATCCAGCGTTTTTGCTACCCTTACCCCACCAGCAGGTTCGTTAACCTTAATCGTGTAGGGTGCACCTGCCGGAGCCTGTACAAAAGCATTCGCCCCCAAACATGGCCTTAATACCTTACTTTTAATTTTGTAGTTTACCCCTGCAACTAAATTAACTGCCGTGTTTGCGGGTGTCTCGTTAGTGGATAAGCTTTTTATAATCGCCCCCGTATCTGCATTAATGATAGTAGCAGTGACCTGTGGCGGGTGAACGGGATCATCTTCTCCGCAGTCTCTCCAAGCCACAGCGTACAGCGTAGCGGTAACACTTCCCGTTACGGTAAAGACTGGAGAAAACGCTTCATATCCATATCCTACGGATTCCGAAATCGTAACATCTGCTAAATTCTGCGCGGGAGGAGTAATCGTTTTATCTCTTAAAATAGAGTTCGCCTCATAAATAAATTCAGTTCTTCCTTTTGTGGGGTAATAAATATTTTTCAACATCCCCTTTCTGGTATACCCAAAATCCGGTTTTCTATTGGAAGATATATTTTTAAAAGCATTATAAACTGCATCTGTATTATTAATGGGATCGTAGTTTACGATATTATTATAAATGATGTTTTGATTGTTGGCACCGTTTAAATACCCGTAAATATCCTTAGCAAAAGAATGTCGCGGGGCTAACTCATCAGGCGAGTAATAATCAAATGAATACCTTGTAATACTTTCATTACTCGGTGTTATCTCCTTTATATCCTTTAGGAAAATATGCTTTTCATTCGCATTGGTATAAGCGTTAAACAAAGAGGTGCTTACCGCAGGAGATACAAACGAATCATAACTGAAAGTATATGTTTTTAAAAGGCTCAAACCATTGTAAACCTCAACAGAGATGAGCTGTTTGGATTCAGTTGAATTAACATCAATTTTCTGGTAATTAAATTTTAGCTTTTTATTATTGATCTGGGCTTCCTGTAGAAACGGGACTTCATGGCGAAGTTCATTATAACAAGGAGCCTGCAAAACAGCATTGGAAAGAGAAAAGGAAGTTCCCCCTGCAATAGCGGTCTGATAATACGACTGCTTATACTGGAAGTTCTCTTTTTGATAGCTGAATAATACTTCCTGTCCTTCCACCGTTTTTATTTTGGTTAAATACCATGAGGTATCATTTAGAACCGGAGGAACTACGCCCCCGCAATAGCTCCTGTTAAAAGAACTTTCGACAGCATTTTCCCCTCCGAAATAATATTCTGTCCCTTCTGTATCGGTAATTTTAAATTTTGGGGTGCTGTTGTTAGGAGAAGCCAGTTTTTCAATCTTAATATTGGAAGGATTGATTTGCACAATGGTATTTCCGTCAAAGAAAAATTTTCCTGAATTTCTCTGAAAGCTGAAATTGAAAATATCTTTTTCGGTATCTGCCGTTCCCGTCGAAATTAGGGTAGCTTCAGGACTGTTTACATTACAAAGATCATTGGTATTTACATTGTAAAAAGGAAACTGTAAATCGTCCAGATCGTTAATCTGTCTTGAAATGACACCTCCTGCAATTAAATTCCAGTCGATTCCCAGTTGTTTTGCAACACCGTCAACCTGAACCCCGTTAGAATTGTAGGTAGCATTGACAGGAACAGAGATTCCTCCTTCTTCCAGCGTATAGATATTTAAATTGATATTCGGTGATCCGGTAAACATCCCAATCGGGACATTCCCGTATTTTCCAAGTTCGGAAGCCTGTGGCGAAGATGGAACTATTTTAGGTAAAAAATCTTCGTCTTGTGTTTGGGCAAGGCAGAATTGCGTAGCTATTAAACCAATAGCTATGAGTATTTTTTTCATAATTGTATTTTACTTTTTGATGAGTTTGGCGTTTGCCGTTTTGTTCGTGTCTGTTTTGATGGTGATGAGGTATGCGCCTTGAATCAAGGGCTGGGTATTAATTTTTGTTACCTTATTCTTGGTTTTAAGGCTTTGCAGTTGTCTACCTGACATATCGTATAGTAAAATCTCAGCATCTGTAAAATTGAAATTAATTTCAACATAAGCATAGTCTGATACCGGATTGGGGTAAATCTTAATATCTTGTTTTTCGATTAACTGATCGATTTGTTTATCTCCCAGTTTTACGATTTTCCAGTTCTCTTTGCCGAGTTCCGTTGCACTGGTTCCTGCTAGAATGATTGTTCCATCCCTGTTTAATTTGAGGTCTGAAAGCCTTTCTTCTCTTTTGGATGATTGACCCTGAATGTGTTTTCGCCACTTCTCATTTCCGTTTTCATCTAAATACAAAATCCAGAATTTCTCATCATCACTCTCAATTCTTCCCTCTGCTTGTGTATAGCCTCCAAGCAAAATTCCTTTCGAGGTCTTATCATCGGAACTGTGTAAAACACTCATTCCCATAAGTACATCACGATTTCCGAAATTGTAGGATTTTTGCCAAATTTCATTACCTTTTTCGTCTAAAGCAACAAGCCAAAGGTCTGTTCCTTCCTTGATTCCTACCGATTTATTAGCTGTCCGACCTGAACGGCTTTCACCACCGATGATATATCCCGATGAGGTTAAGGCGAGAGTTCTCAAATGATCGTCACCTGTTCCGCCATAGTT
>CBFGVN010000474.1:0-2939 GCA_965651845.1 uncultured Chryseobacterium sp.
TCAAAGTTTATATTTGTTTATTAATTTTTAATAAATATTGATATTTGATGTAAATTCTATATTAAATCTTCTTTTAGACTATTTATAATCATCAAAATTGAAATTATTTTCTATTTTTATTGAATGAAAAAAAGTCTTTTTACCATTATATTTTCTCCGTTTTTGATGTTTGCTCAGGAAGTTCCTAAGCTGACTGACGAAATGGCTATCAAGTTATCCGAAAAACCGCTTCACTGTATCAATCAGGAGTATCCGAACAAGACGGCGCATATCATCAATAATGCGAATGAAGTTCCTTTAAGTCCGAAAGATCTGCATCCGAGTTTTTATGGATGTTTCGATTGGCATAGCTCGGTTCATGGGCACTGGATGTTGGTTCGGCTGTTAAAAACAAAACCCAATTTATCCATCGCAAAGGATATTGAAAATATTCTTGAAAATTCTTTTAAAAAAGAAAATCTTCAGACTGAAGCAGATTATTTTACAAAATATCAACTGACCGGGACGTTTGAAAGAACATACGGATGGGCCTGGCTGCTGAAACTGGATGAAGAATTAATCACATGGGACAATCCAAAAGCTAAAATATGGCATCAGAATCTGAAACCTTTAACAGATAAAATTTTGAATTCTTGGAAAACCTTTTTACCAAAACAAACTTACCCGAATAGAACGGGAGTTCATCCGAATACGGCTTTTGCTATGGCTTTTGCGATCGATTGGGCAAGAGCAAACAAAGACAAAGATTTTGAAAATCAATTGATCGAAAAAGCGAAATATTTTTATTTAAAAGACGAAAAAACGCCGGCATATTTAGAACCCGATGGTTCAGATTTCTTTTCGCCAAGTCTGGAAATTGCAGATTTAATGAGAAGAGTTCTTCCTCAAAAAGAGTTTGTACAATGGTTAAATAAATTCTACGAAAAGCGAAGTTTAGAGAATGTTGAAAAGATTCCTGTGGTGAGTGATCTCAGTGACTATCAAACGGTACATTTGGTAGGTTTATCTTTCTCAAAAGCATGGTGTATGAAAGGAATTGCAAAGTCTCTTCCCGATAATCATCCGCTGAAAAAAGATTTCCAGAAAACGGCAACAGTATTTTTAAATAACGGGCTTCCATTGTTATTTCAGGGAAATTATGGTGGAGATCATTGGTTGGCCAGTTTTGCGGTATATGCTCTGGAAGATTAATTTGGCTTGAAGTTGGAAGATGGAGGCTGGAAGTTTTTTACACGTAGTATAAACTTCCTTCTTCCCGCATCCAGCTTCCAAACTTAAAACGAAACTTTTAATACTTGATTCCCAGTTTTTTAAGGATAAAGCTCAACAACCAGATGGGTCCAATTAATAGAAATTGCAGATCTTTCAGGAAAGAGGGCTTTTTGCCTTCAATTTTATGTCCTACAAATTGTAAAATCCAGGTGATGATAAAAACAGCAAGGTAAACAATCCATGAATTTTCTTTAAAACGGATATTGATGCCATAAGCAAAGCTCTCCATCAAAAGCATCACGAAAATCATGATCAGCCCTATTAAAAAAGAAAGTCTCATGTAAAATATCGTTACCAAAGCCATTGCAGCAAGACTTATATAACTTATACAGCCAATATATATAAAACAGATAGATTTTGACGGAATAAGGGAAATAAATCCTAAAATCGTCCAGAAAATCAATGGAACACAAATCCAGTGAATCAATTTGTTGGTTGCGTTTCTGTGACTTTCGCCATATTCTGCAAATAATAAATCAATTTTTCTCATAATAGGAATTTGGAAAATACTAAAATAATAAATTTTTGCAATCGCTCAAGAGATTGCTTACATTTGTGTTATGTCTGTCTTAGAAAAATTCGGCGTTGAGATTTTTACCCAGCATAATATTTTCGAGAGAATTGCTGTCGATAAGCCTTTCCGTCCCGAAAATCCGGCATTTATTTTCATCAAAACAGGTACCATAAAGCTTCGTCAGCATTTTAATGATCTGGAACTTTCTGCAAATATGTTTATGGTAACAGATCCGCAGACGGTGTACGAAATGATTTCCGTAAGCGATGATTTTCAGTCGAGGATGGTTTCTTATAAGAGAGAATTTATTTCAGCTTTGTCTTTGAGGTTCAATAGGTTAATAGGTTATCGTTATTTCAGACAGCAGATGAATCGTGGTGTTCCTTTTAATCCGGATGAAATGGAAGTGGTGTGGAAAAGCGTAAATTTTCTGAAGTATATTTTAGATACAGAAACGGAAATTTTATACAAAAAAGAAGTGGTAGAGCATCTTTTTTCTGTTTTTTGTTATCAGATGGCAGGAATTATTTCTAAAGAAGATGCCAATTCGATGAGCCAGATGTCGAGACAGGAAGAAATTGTTTTTATTTTCTTAAATGATCTTGCAGCCAATCACAACACAGAGCGAACGGTAGAATTCTATGCCGAACGCCAATCAATTACAACCAGACATCTTTCATCTGTGGTGAAGGCGATTACAGGGAAGTCTGCAAGCCAGATGATTGCATTAATTGTGATGAATGAAGCAAAAGTGCTTTTAAACTCTTCAAATAAGCCTGTTTCAGAGATTTCTTCTATGCTGGGCTTCAGTGATCAATATTCTTTTTCTCACTTTTTTAAGAAGCATTTGGAAGTGAGTCCGTCACAATATCGAAATCAGTTCGAAAATTAAAATCTTACATTTGAACATCTTTTTCCATTTCTTAAACATTTGTTTGACCTTGTGCGTGCCATAACTTTGTATCGTAAAACAAGGTACAATGATAAAAAATATAAAAACAGCACTATCACTTGTGATAATGATCTTTCCTGCGCTGTTTTTTTCACAAGAAATAAAACAGATGACAGCCAACGATGTTGCCGAATTGGCAGTGCAAAATCATCAGCAGCTAAAAGTTTCGGCACAGAATATCGACATTGCAAAACAAAATAC
>CBFGVN010000475.1:0-2931 GCA_965651845.1 uncultured Chryseobacterium sp.
CAAATATTCTCCTACAATCTCTTCTACGCGGATCGTTGAGAATATTTTATCTATGGTCTGTTTGGAAATCATGATGTAAAAATAAGAATATGTTTTTTTATTTCCCTTAAAAATAAATTTTCGTGAAAATCAGAAACAAACTTAAAAATTAATCATAAAAATTGTAATTCGCTAATATTAAAATATTTAGATTGTCTATTCCCGACTATCATGAAATCAATAAGGACAAATAAGTAACTGATAGTCAGTTTTTTACTTAAAAATTCCATTCCGATCCCAAATTGCGATAATTTTCAAATACACACTTTTACCATATCTTCACTGAAAATAAATCAACTATAATTGATTTTACATTACAAATCATTAAAAAACACAAATTATTTTTTAAGAATTCAAAACACAACAAATCAAAAAAATAATTAAGATGAAAAAAATTACATTTCAATTCAGAAAATGGGCATTTTTGTTAATCTTCTCTTTTATCGATTATAGCATATTTGCCCAAGAGAGAGCACAAGAATACCAATTAGGTACAAACACGGAGTTCTTAAATCTGTTACAATCACAACTAAACACAAATGGTAAAAATGACCTTCTTACTCTTCAAGTATCTGACAAAGATGTCCTAAGATCGATAGTAAACTATTACGAAAGAAGCCCGGATGGAGCTTTACATCTTGAAGGAGAACTCACAGGAAGTGCAACCGGCACCTTCAGCATCCGGATAAAAGAAAATAAGCTTGAAGGAAATATTATACTTCCAAAAAACAGGGAAGCTTTTATTTATCAGTCTGACACGAAAGGAAATGCATCTGTAAAAAAAGTTGATATTAATAAAATCATCTGTGTAGATTTTCATATTCCTGATCAAAAATTGACAGAAAATAAAGTAGTCCGAACTCAGAAAAGTTCTGTTTTGGGTAATGTTTCCAGCCTTCAGAGCAATCCGGGAGCAGGAGGATGTTTATTATTGGATTTTAACGGATATGTAGTACCTGCAGGAACCGGATGGAACGGCGGAAACTCTTTTGTAGCCGCACCTTCAGGGATGAGCGATGCCGATATTCTGGAAGCCTGGGAGCTCGTATCCGAAGATTTCAGACCCTTCAACCTGAATGTGACCACTGATGAAGATGTCTTTAACAGCTATGCTCAAAACAAAAGAAGAAGATGCGTAATTACTCCTACCAATACTGCTTCATCAGGAGGTGCGGGAGTTGCACTCATCAACAGTTTCTCATCTGCGTCGGATTTACCTTGCTGGGTATTTACACAATCTGCAGGAACCTATGGAAAAATCGTAGGTGAAGTGGCATCTCATGAGCTGGGTCACACGTTAGGACTACATCATGACGGTCAGGCTCAGTATACGTATTATGGAGGTCATGGAAATTGGGCTCCGATCATGGGTGTAAGTTATTATAAGAATGTAACACAATGGAGCAAGGCAGAATATTCCAACGGAACCAACCACGAAGACGACCTTTCCATCATCAGCAATACTACGAACGGTGTTGGATATAGAATCGACAACCAGGGAGATACTTTCACCAGTGCAACAACACTTAACACAGCTGGAGAAGATATTTTAGCTACACAAAATCAAGGAGTTATAGATCATACTGATGATATTGATGTGTTTAAGTTTCATACTAACGGAGGAGATGTTGCTTTAAGGGTGCAGGCTTCGGAAATACACAGTAATCTACGACTGAAAATCACATTATATAACAGTCAGAATGTTTTGATAAGCTCAGCCACAGGGCATCCTGATAATCTGGGTGATCCGGTTGCAATTAGCACCAGTCTTACTGCCGGAGATTACTATTTGACCGTTACCGGAATCGGAGAAGGAACTCCCGATACAGGCTATACCAGCTATGCTTCACTGGGTTATTACAGCATATCCGGAACACTGCCAAAAATCGGCACTTTGGCTGTAGATGAGCTTGAAAATGCAATTATTTATCCTAAAATGGTAAAAAATGAATTCACCATCAAAACCAAAATGAACGGAAAATATGAAGTACAGGTCTTAAATAGCTTAGGACAGCTGCTATACAAGAGTTTTTTTTCTGATCAGATTCACCAGATAGCATTTGCTGACAAACCTGTTGGAATTTATTTTGTCATTCTAAAAAACACCAAAACAGGATTCCAGAAATCACACAGTATCATCAAAAATTAATATCATAAGTAAAAGCTGTTTTTAGAGGAATAAGCAGCTTTTACATTTTTAATCATAAAAAAACACAAAAAACAGGGTTACGGAAATCCTATAATATTATTAAACAATAAAATAAATTACAGGATCAGTTTCAAAATTTGAGGCTGATTCTTTTTTTTGATGTCTCTTATTTTACTTTCGTTCTTATTTTCTATATTTTTGACTGTTGAATTTTAATTCAGATAAAATGAAAATGACCATTCAGAAAAAAGAAGACTGGCAGGAAATTGTAGAGAAGATTCTCCCTCGGCTAAAACATAATATTTTTTTGTTAAAAGGAAATCTCGGAGCAGGAAAAACTACTTTTACTCAATTTTTACTTAAAAGTTTAGGAAGTGAAGATGAAGTGAGCTCTCCTACCTATTCTATTGTTAATGAATACAATACTCCAAAAGGAAAAGTATATCATTTTGATCTGTACCGTTTAAAAAACATCGAAGAAGCCTACGATATCGGAATTGAAGAATATCTGGACAACGCTTTTCTCTGCATTATTGAGTGGCCGGAAGTATATCAGGACGAGCTTTACGGGCTTAACTATCACGAAATGAACATCATCAATAACGGAGATACCAGAGAAATCTCATTCGAGTAAATATTATGTATCTTTGCTTTTGAAATTGAATGTAAATAACTATCTGTAAGAACCTAATTTAATTTAAGGATGAGTACTACAAATATTTTTACTCCTTTTACCGAAGAGG
>CBFGVN010000476.1:0-2926 GCA_965651845.1 uncultured Chryseobacterium sp.
CCTCCAAAAGACCAAACACTTTGGCTTGTTGCAGAGCTACAGTTGGTTCTTACCCAATAATAATAGTTAGTATTTGAGTTAAGACCTCCGATAGTAGTACTTGTACCTGTTACTCCAGGATAAGTTGGAGTTACAGTACTTGCAGGTATTGTATTGGAAGTACTGTGATATACATCGTAGCTCACCGCGTTTGTAGGAGCAGTCCAGGAAACTAATGCAGAATTCGCCGTTATACTTGCAGGCGCCTGTAAAGTAGGAGGCACACAATCTGAATATACATCTGCCGAGAAAGCAAAAATATTCGGAATACCGGATCCGCTTGCTTTAGTTACCGTTACACTTTGTATCGGCTTCGTCTGATTGGCAGCATCTATTGCCAGCTCACTTTGATATAACCTTGGGTTTGTTCCACCTTCAGGAGAAGGAACATCATCGCCAGTAGCAGGAGTTGCACCAGGTTTTTTAATTCTTCCAATCCCTTGAATGGCAAAGTTGGAAGCATTATACCAGTCTGCAAGACTGATGCTTGAAAACGTTTGTGAACTGCCGTCTGTAAAATTCACAACTACACTTACCGTAGAAGTACCACTTCCGCTAACGGCAAGCATATACAGTTTAGTAGCTGCTTTTGGTGCTGAAAACACTAAAGTCCCGGCATCACTTACTGCCGCTAATCTCAAAGAGTTATTTGCATTCAAACTTGCGAGCTGATAACTTAACCCGGGAGTTGCTGCCACCACAGAATTGATAATTCCGTCAACAGGAATACCATACGTAAGAACCGGGCTTGCAGCTGTCAGCTGAAAATCTCTAGCTACAAAAGCGTAAGAAACTCCGTCTACATCATTATTTGTAGAAGCGGCTGAAGAACCTATTCCGTTTGCAATTACATCTGCAGTAAAACCGGAAGTAATAGGCATTTGCTGGAAGTTTTGAGCTGCCAAAGAGCCGGCAGTCATTAGAGCTATCGCATTGAAAGCTCCAAAAAGTAGTTTTAATTTCATATTTACTAGTTATTGTCGCTGTAAATTTATAAAAAAAACAATATAAAAATCATTTATATAATTTTTTTTTAAATATTTATTAAAACAGATGAGAAAATCATTATTTAATCACCAAATATGGAAATAATTAACAACAATAACATTCTGAATAAAAATCATAAAATTCTTATTAAATAAGTCTAAAATTTCGAATTCATTAAAATATTATAAAAATCCATTCAGAATAAGCATTATTTTATTATTGAGAAATTAAATCTTATTTTTGCCATACAAATTTTTGAACAATGCCGAATATTTCAAACAGAGCACAACACATGCCGACTTCGCCGGTAAGAAAACTGGTTCCTTTTGCCCTTAAAGCAAAACAAAAAGGAATAAAAGTATATCACCTTAATATCGGACAACCTGATATTGAAACCCCGGAAACGGCTCTTAATGCTTTAAAAAATATTGATTTAAAAGTATTGGAATATGCTCTTTCCGAAGGAAATCTGGAGTACAGGAAAGCACTTACAGAATATTACCATTCATTAGGTTTTGATGATCTTACTACCGACAATTTTATTGTTACCAACGGTGGATCAGAAGCCTTGAATTTTGCCATCTCAACATTATGTGATGATGGTGATGAGGTAATCATTCCGGAGCCTTATTATGCAAATTATAATGGTTTCACAAGCACATTCAATGTACACGTAGTAGCAGTTCCTTCTACGATTGATACAGGCTTTGCGCTTCCCCCTATTGAAGAATTCGAGAAAAAAATCACAAAAAAAACAAGAGCGATCGTGATCTGTAACCCGGGAAATCCTACAGGTTACCTTTACACTCGTGAAGAACTTCAGAAGCTGGCAGATATTGCAGTAAAACATGATATCGTCATCATTTCCGATGAAGTGTACAGAGAATATGTATATGACGGAAAACAACAGGTTTCTATGCTGGCTTTTCCTGAACTGGCAGAAAACTGCATCATTATCGATTCAGAATCCAAGCGTTATTCAATGTGCGGGGTAAGAATCGGCTGTATGATTACACGTTCTAAAATAATTCATGATGCTGCCATGCTTTTTGCACAGGCAAGATTAAGTCCGGTTTTATTGGGACAGATCGCTGCAACAGCTGCCCACCAAAATGATGGAGCTTACATAAGAGCGGTAAGAGAAGAATATACGCACAGAAGAAATGTTTTGGTAGATCTGCTGAATGCTATTCCGGGTGTTATTTGCCCAAAACCCAAAGGAGCTTTCTACTGCGTTGCAGAGCTTCCGGTAGATGACACTGAAAAATTTGCACAATGGCTGCTTGAGACATACTCCAACCATAATGAAACGATTATGGTAGCTCCGGCAGGAGGATTTTACAGCAATCCTGAATTGGGTAAAAAGCAGGTAAGAATTGCCTATGTTTTAAAAGAGGAAGATTTAAGAAGAAGCGCCGCAATTCTGAAAGATGCTCTTGAAAAATATAAATTAGAATTTAATCTTTAATTTAAAATAATAATTATGTCAGCAATAAAAAATAAAGGGTTGAAATTTTTCGTACCTGTACTTTTGTTGCTGATATTTTTTTCCTGCAATCAGACCACTGAAAAAAAACCGGTGACCGATCCTAATGAAATTACTTTTATAGGTCTGTCAAATATCGGTGGAAGCTTAGGAAATTACAGAATTATTAAAATCACAAAAGATTCCATTCACGCGGAAAAAGGGATTGCAGCCAGAAAGATCCATCAGCAATGGCATGCTGAGATCGACGGCAACACATGGAAAAAGCTCGTTTCTGTAATTGACATCAAAACTTTAAATAAAATTAAAAGTTCGCCAAGTGCACAGTCTGTCGACGGAATCGATGAAACCTTCCAGATCAGAACTCCAAAAAAATCTCATGTTTATGTTAATTCTCATGTAGATACTGTTCAT
>CBFGVN010000477.1:0-2924 GCA_965651845.1 uncultured Chryseobacterium sp.
TCATCCTCAAGCAATTCCTTCGCCTGATATTCTTGAACAAGATCAATAGCATTAGAAATTACATCACTCAAAGCTGTGATGAAAGTTCCTTCCTCTGCCATGCCCATTGCGTGTTTCAGAGCTTCGATTTCTTTGGGGATGATCTCATAACTTACGTCTTTTCCTGCAGATTGCAACCCTTCTATGATTAATCCGTTGATTTCCTCTTCCGTTCTTCCACGGAGATGCTTTTCATTTCTGATGATGATGTGATCGAACATTCTTCCTGCAATTTTTCCGCATTCTCGGATATCACTGTCACGTCTGTCTCCAACGCCAGAGATAATTCCGATTTTCTTGTTGGCTTCCACGTTTTTCAGATAATCTTCAATCGCTTCATAACCCGATGGATTGTGTGCAAAATCAATCAATACCTTAAAATTTTTAAACTTAAAAACATTCAGCCTACCCGGAGTCAACTGAGCACTTGGAATAAAAGTTCGCAGAGAATTTGAAATATCTTCAATTCCAAAACCATACAGATAAGAAGCCAGACTCGCCGCTAAGACATTCTCAATCATAAACTTAGCCTTCCCTTCCATAGTGATTGGAAAATCTTTTGCTTTTCCGATTCTTATCTTCCAGTCTCCTTTTTTAATGGTGACAAAACCTTCTTCATAAACGCAGGTAATTTTTCCTTCTTTCGCAAACTTTTGAATATGAGGATTATTTTCATTCATACTGAAAATCGCAACGTTGCTGTCAAGATCATTTACAATTTTCATTGAGTATTCATTGTCCGCATTCAGGACACTCCAACCGTTTTTCTTTACGCTGTCGAGAATTACCCTTTTTACGCGTGTAAGATCCTTCAAACTGTGAATATCATTCATTCCCAGATGATCTTCTTCAATATTCGTTAAAACTCCGATATCACATTGCGAAAAACCAAGTCCTGAGCGAAGGATTCCGCCTCTTGCAGTTTCCAGGACCGCAAACTCTACCGTCGGATCTTTAAGGATAAACTCCGCAGAAAGCGGTCCTGTGGTATCCCCTTTTGTAAGCATCGTATTCTGGATATAAATTCCGTCCGAAGTTGTGAAACCTACTCTGTAGCCATTACTTTTAACGATATGGGAAATTAACCTTGTTGTAGTTGTTTTTCCGTTTGTACCCGTAACTGCGATGATCGGAATAGTGAAAGGTTTTCCCGGAGGATACAGCATATCGACAACCGGAGCTGCTACATTTCTCGGAAGACCTTCACTCGGGGCCAAATGCATTCTGAAACCGGGTGCTGCATTCACTTCAATAATGGCTCCTCCGCTTTCTTTTAAAGGTTGTGTTAAATTTTCTGCCATGATATCAATTCCGCAAACATCAAGACCAATGATTTTCGAAATCCTTTCGGCCATGGTGATATTTTCCGGGTGAACCATGTCTGTAACGTCAATGGAAGTACCCCCCGTTGAAAGATTTGCCGTTGATTTTAAATAAACAACTTCCCCTTTCTGAGGAACCGTTTCTAAGGTATAGTGAAGTTTTTCAAGAAGTTCTGTGGTATCTTTATCGATTTCAATTTCAGTTAAAACATTTTCATGTCCATATCCTCTTCTTGGATCTTTATTTTCTTTATCAATTAATTGCTGAAGGTTCAGTTCCCCATCTCCGACAACATGGGCAGGAACTCTTCTTGCAGCAGCAACCATTTTGTTATTAATCACCAAAACCCTGAAATCATATCCCGTAATAAATTTCTCAACAATTACTTTTCTAGAATATTTTTGTGCATGTTCAAGACCTATTTTTGCAGCTTCCCAATCATTAACATTAATTGATGAACCTTTTCCATGATTTCCGTCTAGGGGTTTAATAACAACCGGATAACCTATTTTCCTCACTACTGCATCCAATTCCTCATCATTGGTTACCAATTCCCCGATCGGGACAGGAATAGCTGCATCATGGAGCATTCTTTTGGTTAATTCCTTATTACAGGCAATATCTACGGCAATTGAGCTTGTTTTTCCTGTAATCGTCGCCTGAAACCTCTGCTGATTCACACCATAACCAAGCTGAACCAAAGAGTTTGTCCCCAATCTTATCCATGGGATTTTTCTGGAAACAGCTTCCTCAACGATACTTCCCGTTGATGGTCCCAAACGTACTCTCTCCCTGATTTCCTTTAATTTCTGAATACACGCATTCAAGTCATATTCTTCTCCATTCGTAAGTGCTTCTGCAATTTTTACCGCTTGTTCTGCTGCATAAATTCCTGCATTTTCTTCGATATAATTAAATACTACATTATAAATTCCCGGAGTTTTAGTTTCTCGTGTTCTTCCGAAACCTACATCCATCCCCGCTAAAGTCTGAATTTCCAAGGCAATATGCTCAATGACATGTCCCATCCACGTTCCAGCTTCTACACGGTGGAAAAATCCTCCTTCCACGCCTTCTGAGCATCTGTGAGTATATAAGGAAGGTATCAGTTTTTCTATTCTTTCCCGGAATCCCTCAATTTTGTTGGTAGGAAAGTTTTCCATTTCTTCAAGATCCAATCTCATCTGAATCAGCTTCTTTCTTCTGATACTCCAAATATTCGGGCCGCGTAATGCCTGTATCTTCTCAATTTTCATAGTCTATTTGTATTTTTAACAGTTAAAAATAACTCCATTTAAAATCAAAGATAATGTAAAACCCAAAACAATACTATACTAGACTTAAAGATTTGTCAAAAAAGAGATAAAATTTATTAACAAACCTAAAAAGCTCAAAATCAATTAAAATGTGGCATGAATTTCGCCAAATGTTAATTATTTTTTAAATTTGCACACTATGATGAAACCCGTTGGAAAATTAATTGTAATCGGAGGCGCTGTAAACAAAGGTAGTTTTACGGAAACCGATTTTGACCAGAATATAGAAAAAAATCTCAACTTTTT
>CBFGVN010000478.1:0-2924 GCA_965651845.1 uncultured Chryseobacterium sp.
TTTTTTAGGCTCGAAATGAAAAAATATATAAAAGTTTAATTAAAAATTAATTTTAAGCATACATTCGCGCTCCCAAACCTCTGGCATCCATCTTCCGGCCTCGCTTCCCAACGAAAATATACCACCATTCTCTTGGGTTATTTTTATTTTATATATCTTTGTATCAATAAATTTATATAATTTCTAAATGGACTCGGACATAGTCAGGCTTTTGTTGGCCTTATTACTTGTTTTACTTAATGGCTTTTTCGTAGCCGCAGAATTTTCAATTGTTAAAGTTCGTTACTCACAGATCCAGCTGAAAGCTGCAGAAGGAAATTCTATGGCAAAGCAGGCAGAACATATCATCAAGCATCTTGATGAGTATTTGTCGGCAACGCAGTTGGGGATTACTTTAGCTTCCCTTGCATTAGGTTGGGTCGGAGAAAGTGCATTGCATCACGTTATTGAAAATATTTTCAATTATTTAGGTTTCAGTATGAGCGAAGCGACTATCACTTCAGTCTCAGTAATTATAAGTTTTGTATTAATTACCGTTATGCATATTGTTTTTGGTGAGCTTATTCCAAAATCAATCGCGATCAGAAAATCAGAAGCTACGACGATGGCTACTGCGATTCCGCTGAGGGTTTTCTATACTGTTTTTAAACCGTTCATTTGGTTAATGAATTTAATGTCGAATACTTTCCTGAGACTGGTAAAAATACATCCTGCTTCAGAGCACGAAATCCACTCTACGGAAGAATTACAGCTTTTGGTGAAGCAAAGTGCAGACAGTGGGGAAATTGAAGAAGAGAACTACGAGATCATTAAAAATGCCTTTGATTTTACAGATCATTCGGCAAAACAGATCATGGTTCCCCGTCAGAATATTACATCAATTGATTTTGAAGAAGATCTCAACGAAATTATCAATAAAATTATGGAAAGCGGATATTCCAGAATTCCGGTGTATGTAGATTCTATTGATAATGTGATTGGTGTTCTTTATACAAAAGAAATCATAAGAGAATTTGTAAAAAGAAAAGGAGAACTGAATCATGAAGATTTGAAAGAACTGATGCGTGATGCCTTTTTTGTGGTTGGAAGTAAAAAAATCTCAGATTTATTGAAAATTTTCCAGCAGAAAAAACAGCATTTGGCCATTGTAATCGATGAATTCGGTGGAACGGAAGGGATCATTACCCTTGAAGATATTTTAGAGGAATTGGTAGGTGAAATTCAGGATGAGGAAGATGATGAAGATAAAATCGTAGATAAAATCGGTGAAAATACCTATTGGGTGCAGGCAACACAGCCTTTGGACGAAATCAACGAATTTTTACCTAAAAAGCTGCCTCTTCCTGAGGAAAGTGAATACAACACATTAGCAGGATTCATTCTTCATGCACTGGAAGATATCCCGGAAGAAAATCAGGAATTTGACCTTGAAAATTATCATTTTAAAATTTTAAAAATGAATAATAAGAGTGTAGAGCTTGTAGAATTGGTTTACGAAGAACCAAATATTGTAAATGATCTTGCAGAAAGAATAGGAGAAGTTTAATACAATGAATTTTTATAACAGTATAAAAGATTACGAAGATCCGAAACGTCAGTATGAAGAAGAAGTGCTGGTTTTGGATGATACTGATGAGATCTATAAATTGGTTTTGCATAACGATGATGTTCATACCTTCGATTATGTCATTGATTGTCTGATCGAGATTTGCAAACATACCTTAGAGCAGGCCGAACAGTGTACGATTCTCGTCCATTTTAAAGGCAAATGCACGGTAAAAACAGGATCAATGGATGTTTTGAAACCCATGCATGAAAAATTGCTTTCAAAGGAATTAACAAGCGAAATAGTATAATGAAAGCTCCGACAATAGTTGGAGCTTTTATTTTTTTGATAATGTTTTTAAGTTTTTTTTAAATAAGATTTAAGTATTAGTAAAATTTACTAAATTGCGGTTCTTAAAACTTAAAACATTTATATGAAAATTAAAATTAATTCGTTAATTCTTGGCTGTGTATTGTCATGTTCGGCATTGATGGGTCAAGAATCATCTTTAGAAGCACCTGCAAGAAGGTGGATTACAGAAAACTCCAGAAATCTTGGAATTCAAAATTTTAGTCAGCTTAAACTAAATCACGTAAGAAAAGGAAACACCGGTGAAACACTGCGCTTTCAGCAGATGATTAAAAACGTTCCGGTTTTTCAGTCTGAAATTGTTGTTCATTTTAACAAGGAAGGAAAAATTACCTATACTTCAACGGAAAGTTTAAGGAAAAATGTACAGGAAATCAATACGATTCCTTCTTTTCAAGCTTCAGAAGCTATTAAAAAAGCACATACAGCATCTCATTCTAAAGGAGATATTACGTATGAGGAAAGTAAATTGTATGTGTATGTTACAGACCAGGGCGATACCAAATTGGTTCATCGTGTTTTAACCAACTCCTACGAAAACCCTGGAAGCTGGGAAACGATTATTGATGCGCAAACGGGCGATATCATCAGTGTTAAAGATATCTCTTTACACCATAAAGATAAAGATTCTGAAAAGCCTGAGAAAAAGACTAAAAAGAAAAAGGAAGCTAAAAAGAATGTTTTAGTGACCGGATCTGCTTATATTTTTGATCCTGATCCGCTTTCCAAAATGCATGTAGCTTATGGCGGCCAGTATGTCGACGGAAGCGATGCCACCAATGCAAGTTTAGATGGAGCCAGAACTTTAGTTACCATTCCTGAATTGGAATTAACGGCTGGAGTCTATAAACTTAAAGGTACATTTGTTGAAATAAAAGAACTTGAAGCCCCAAATAAAGGACTATTTACCCAGGCAAGCAACCAGTTTTTATTTAACAGAAATAATGATGGATTTGAGGCTGCCAATGCTTACTGGCATCTCGATAACAATCTTCGTTATATCAACCTT
>CBFGVN010000479.1:0-2909 GCA_965651845.1 uncultured Chryseobacterium sp.
AGGAAATGCTTATTCTCAGAAAAAAGCTTTTGATTCAGCATTATATTATTATAAAAAAAGTTATGATCTCAAACTAAAATATAAAGATCCTACCCTTTTTATTGAATACATGATTTTTGGTGATTATTATAAGAATCATCAAAAATATGAGCTTTCGCTGGATTATTATTTAAAATCTGTGGAAAGTATCAAACAGCAGTCTATCAATATTGCCCCATTTATTTCTCTATATAAAAATATTGCTGATATATACGGAATTCTGGGAGATAAGACGAAGCAAAAAGCATATGAAAAACTCTATATAAATAAAGAAAATCAAATAGCCGAAGAAAGAAGCAGAAGTATGGATTATGCTCTAAACATCATAATTGACGATGAGGAAAATAAATATGAGAATTCTAAAAGAAAAAAGTACACATGGATTTATCTGGGAGTTTTATTCCTGATCTTAATATTAATCACGTCTTATTACTTTCTAAGGAAAAATCTGAAACATAAAGAAAATCTTATAACAGAAGTAAGCAGCACTTTACAGGAAAAAGAAGACATTATTTCGAAAAAAACCGTTGAAACTGAAGAGCTTCAGCTTAAAGTAAACGATGCCTACAACGAAGTAATTGAACTTGCTAAGAATAATGATCCACAATTTTATACCCGTTTTCAGGAAGTTTACCCGCACTTTCATGATAAACTTTTGGAATACAGTCCCGGTCTCAGAACATCAGAGCTTATTCTTTGTGCCTATACATTTTTAGGATTTAATATCAAAGACATTGCAGATTATACTTTCAAGTCTATCAATACCATCCGGAACAGAAAACAAAATCTTAGAAAAAAATTTCTCATACCCACAGAACAGGATATGGGAATGTGGCTACGAAATTTCCTGACTAAACAAACAGACAAGGAAGAATAACATCAATAATTATAAAATTTAAACAGTTTAAAAAAAATTGTTCGTTTTTTAAAATTAAATTCCAATAAAAACTGTTTAAATCATCTCGAATATATGTTATTAAAATTAATCTCACTCAAAGAACATTAAAATTACCAATTGATAATCAACAAATTATAAAAAATAGTATCTAAATAGTATACCTTTTTTTTTGTTTCTTCACGAATTTACCTTCTCTTTGTATAATAATTTTTTCAGTCAATCGTAATTAATATTTTATTAAACACAAATGAAAAAAAAATTATATCAATAAGTTTTGCCCCAAATTTTATGATATAATTTACAATAAAAATTATTTTCAAAAGACTGAAAAAATTTAAATTTAGATTACAGAAACACAAGCAATGATGAAATTTAAATTTCAACTAAGGCCGGGAAGCTTTTTTTGATGTTTAAAACCAAACACACATGAAAAAAAAAATTTATGAAAACAAGGGCAATACTAAAATATTGCCCTTTTCTTAAAACGTTCCGTTTCAAATAATATTCTTTATATACTTTCAATAAAAATCCGGTGAAAATATTTTTCACCGGATTTTTTATTTTCACAAAGGTAACGACAAAAGGAAAAAACAAAAGCGGGGCATTTCATTTGCCGGAGTCGAACCGGATAGCCTTGCCGGAGCAACCGACTTCGCTATTCCTCCCCAAAGGTGAACGATGGAATTTTTCTTTACGACACTTTATGTAAAACAAGGCTACAACCAAAAAGCGTAATCGTGCTCTAACCAGCTGAGCTACTTTTCCTATTTAAATCTTGTGTTTTCAGACCGTGGAAAAGGCGGGACTCGAACCCGCGACCCCGTCGTAATGAGCGAAGTAACACTATTTTACGGCACTTGTTTAAATTAAAAAGAGGCAAATGACGAGGAAACCTTTTATATAAATCATTTTCAGATTTATTCTGGAGTCGAACCAAATATCATAAGATTAACCGAAGTAAGTTTTCTCTAACGGCACTCTTTTTTTATCAAGCAAACTCAAAAGCACTTGATATTTTATATGTAAAAGAGGCAAAAGGCGAAAAGACAGACATGCACCTGATCCTTACTGTTATTCAGGAAATTGCACTTTTCTTAGATTTTTGAGGTCTAAATTCTGACTCGAAGTAAGCCTTTTCTACGGCACTCTTTTTATTTTAAATCAAGGTAAAAATTGAAGAATCTTTCTGGCATTTGCTCTACCGTCTGAGCTACTTCTCCTTTTCGAGGGAAAAGGCAGGAATCGAACCTGCGACACAATGTTTACAATCGAAGTATGATTCTAAAACGACACTTGATTTTTTATTTTATTTCATTATTAAAATCGAGCAATTTTCAAAAAGAGTCTTTTTTCAATGTGGAGTCGAAGGAACTCTTTTTTACGGCATCGATTAGTTTTAAGCAAGGTAAAAATTCAAACAGAAACTTACTGACAGAGCAGTACCATTTACGCCATCCCGATTTCCGGGAACAGGACTCGAACCTATATTGCTGTCTCAAACGAAGAAATTCTGTTTTACGACACTTACTTTTTAGTTTTCCATTGGGTTTTCCTGTATTTTTTCCAATTTCTCTGAAACTTAATTTCTTTTGAATTAATGGTTTCATAACCATGTGGAAAACAATGGGAGCAACCCATTTCCTCTCCATATAAAATTCTGGAAATCTGCACATTTGAAATTTTATTCGGAAAATTAATTAGTCCATGTTCATTAACTCCGAAAGCTTGTCTTAATGACTTAAATTTTTTCATAAGTATTGAGTATTTAACCTCAATACAGTGTTTCTTTAAGACATTTTTTATAATTTTTCATGGTTATTGTTTTTTGTTGTAACAAAATTATTGCTTTAGTGCGCATTCTTTTTACGCAGTTGAAATTTATACACAAAGTTTGTCATCCTGTAAGAATCTAAATTATTATTTAATTTAAATTGTTGAAATGCTTTCTGCATGACAAATGTTGTGGTTGTTC
>CBFGVN010000480.1:0-2909 GCA_965651845.1 uncultured Chryseobacterium sp.
TCTTTTGCTTCTTTGATTTGCTCTAGATTAGCAGTGTCAATAAAAAATTTCATTTGTTTTACAGATTTATTTTCGTGCAAAGATAATCATTCCATTTTGAGTGGGAAATTAATTTAAAGATGAGTTGCGAGATACAGGTTTCGAGTTTTGAGTAAATTCAAAATTTAAATTAAAAGTCAGTATATAAACGCCATAAAAATTCCCCTTCCCTGAAGGGGTGGATTTTTGCGCAGCAAAAAGACGGGGTAGTTCAAAAAAATAATAAAAAGTTATAAGAAAACACTCCTAACCCCAAAACTCAAAACTTTGAACCTTATCTCCCAAATAATTATCTTTGTTAATCATGAAAAACAACCACTTCACTGCCCAACTCGAAATCATCGGAATCAATCCATTTGTTTTCGTTCCTGAAGATATTTTGAATCATATTTTCGAACAATCGGGAAGAAATAAAAGCCCGATTCCTGTAAAAGGAACTGTAAACGGGAAAAAATTCCAGCAAAACCTAATGAAATATTTAGGAGAATGGCGCTTGTATGTTAATTTAACCATGCTAAAAGATTCCCCAAAAAGAATTGGTGAAATAATTGAAGTTTTTGTTGAATATGATAACTCCGACAGAACGATTTCCATTCATCCTAAGTTGGATCAGGCGATTAAAGAAAGCCCTGTTGCCTTACAAAATTTTGAAAATTTAATTCCATCAAGAAAATTAGAATTAATTCGATATATCAATAACCTTAAAACAGAGGAAAGTATCCTCAGGAATATTGAAAAGATCATCCGTCATCTTCATGGCGAAACCGATTTTTTCGGTAAAAAAATTAATTAAAATAAAAAATAAGATCCAAAGGAAAATTTTTCTTTGGATCTTATTTCACTATGAATTTAAAACTTTGCTGAGTTTTATAGCATCCTGATTGGTAGGGTCATACTGTAAAGATTTGGCAATATGTTCCTTCGCTTTATCAGGATTTGTTTGCTGTTCTGCAAAAGCGATATAAAAATAGGCGTAAGCCAGATTCTTTTTATTTTGTTCCACTTCTTCCGGTTTTACAGTCGCTACGTATTTTTCGTAAGCAAGTTTTGCATTGGCATCATCCTTAGCAGATTGGTAAGCATAAGCCTGGCTGTAATATGATGGTGCCCAGTCTGGTAACAGGACAGATATCTTTTTCCAGGTATCAATGGCATTCGTCCAGTCTGAAGCTTCCTGATAAGCTGTAGCCAGCTTTGCTAATGCATCTGTATCCTTTGGATTGGCCTCAATTTGCTTTTTCAGTCCATCAATAGTGGCATTACCGGTGGTCTGAGTTGTGGCTGCTGTTGTCGTTGTATTATTTGCACTATCTGTTGGAGTGGTTTGAGCGTTGATCACACTTGCCCCTCCTATAAATATCAAACCTAAAAACAGGCTTTTGATATTAATTTTAATCATTTTCATATTCTTACATTTAAAATTATAACTGATATTCTAAAATTCAAGAATAATTCCATAAAAATTTAAATTTTAGAACCCTTAAGTTTTTTTAGAAAATATTAACGAATACAATGTTTTTTTTATCTTAATTTTTGATTCGCGCATGTTTGGGTTATCTTTGTCATTCAACTCAATTTTAATTAATACCATTTGTATGAATATCATATTGGCCTCAACTTCCACACTGTTTGGAGGAGAATATTTAGAATATTTAAGAGAAGAATTAATTAAGCTTTATGATGGAATCGACGAAATTATTTTCGTTCCATTTGCGAGACCGGGCGGAATTTCTCATGATGATTACACCTCAAAAGCACGTTCTTTCTTTGAAACCATTAATATAAAGGTAAAAGGACTTCACGAATTTGAAAATAAAATTGAAGCTTTACATAATGCAAAAGGATTTTTTACAGGGGGCGGAAATACTTTCCTGTTGGTGAAAACATTACATGAAGAAGGTTTAATGTCAGCTTTAAAACAAAATGTAGAAAGCGGGAAACCTTACCTCGGATGCAGCGCAGGAAGCAATATTGGCGGACAAAATATGAAAACCACAAACGATATGCCGATCGTTTATCCACCAAGTTTCGATTGTATGGGTTTGGTTCCTTTTAATATAAATCCACATTACCTCGATCCGAATCCGGAGTTGAAGCATAATGGCGAAACCCGAGAAACAAGGATTAAAGAATTTTTAACGCAGAATGATCTGAAAGTTGTCGGCTTACGGGAAGGAAACTGGATCAGAAGAGTTGGAGATAGAATTACTGTTGAAGGAAGTGAATTGACGAGGATTTTTGAAAAAGGCAAAGAACCTTACGAGATAGAAGCCGGCTCGGAATTGTAATTTTATTTAATTATATTTGAATTGACAGAATATGATTTTTAATCATATTTAATTTAAAAGGTGCTTCGACTCCGCTACAAAATGGCATTAATTTAAACTGTTAGTAAATGTCATGCTGAGCAGAGGTGAAACATCTCAAAAGTTTAGAAAAAACAAAAAGCGCAATGAAAAAAGCATTTGCCGTTCTTACTCTATCTACGCAGATTTTTTTTGCACAAAATATAGCCCAGAAACTGGATGCTGCAACCAAAAATCTAATGGATTCTTCGGGGGCAATTTCTTCCAGTTTATCTTTTTATGTTTCTGATGAAAATGGAAATTTTATTTACGAGTATCAAGGAAATAAAGGACTTTCTACAGCTTCTACGCAAAAAATATTTACTGCAGCAGCTGCTTTGGAAACGTTGGGTAAAAATTATACCTATACAACCACTTCCAGCTATTCCGGGACGGTTTCGGGAGGAACTTTAAATGGAAATCTTTTTATCAGTTCAAACGGGGACCCGACTTTGGGAAGCTGGAGATATGATGCTTACAAGCCTGAAAATTTTAAACAAAAATTAATTGAATCCATAAAAAAAT
>CBFGVN010000481.1:0-2907 GCA_965651845.1 uncultured Chryseobacterium sp.
AGGTCATCTTTAGCGATTACTTTGTCTACAGTTCCGTTTTTATCTATTTCGGGTTGTATTTCGAAATTTTTTAAACTTGAAGCACTTTGTTTTTTTGAAATCGTATCTCTTAAAAATTTACGATAAGTAAGATATTGCGGCCCAAGATCCTGATAATGCAGGAAAGCATCCTTTTCGTACCCGATGTTCACAAATGTGGCATTAAGGTTGGGCGCCAGTTTTTTTACTTTTCCAATAAACAAATCTCCAACTATAAAATCGCTTTTGTCCTCTTGCTCATGAAGTTCACATAGTCTTCCGTCTTCCAGCAGTGCAATCTTTGTAAGATCATCTTCATGCGAAACTATAAGTTCTTTCTTCATTTTGTTGTAAGATAAAAATTGTTAAGATTGTAGGAAATAGGCATGGTTTTTCATCAAATTATAATTTCCTTAAGTTAAGAATTACTATTGAAAGAAAAGTATTTTTCATTAAAATATTACACCACAATTTATTTCTGCGGAATCTTATAGTTGCAAAACAAAATATAGTCGGTGAACCTTTAAAACTTAAAATCACCAACTATATTTTTATATTGTAAATCTCAAGAAAAAGAGATTATTTTTTCTTATGTCTGTTTGCTCTTCTTCTTTTCTTTCTTTTGTGAGTTGCAACCTTGTGTCTTTTTCTTTTCTTTCCGCTTGGCATAATTTTAATTTTTTAGTAACTAGTTAATATTCAGTTAATGTCTTATTTTACTGCAACTTTAGTTTTTACTTTCTCTACAAAAGATTTTGAAGGTTTGAAAGCAGGAATGTTATGAGCAGGAATCTCAATTGCAGTATTTTTAGAAATATTTCTTCCTGTTTTAGCAGCTCTTGTTTTGATGATAAAAGAACCAAAACCTCTTAAATAAACGTTATCTCCATTATACATAGAAGTCCTGATCTCTTGCATAAAAGCTTCTACAACTTTCTGTGTTTCATTCTTTTCTGTTCCCAACTTATTTGAGATGGTATTTACCAATTCTGCCTTTGTCATTTCCTTTTTTAATTTTAAATTTTAGGTGTGCAAATTTAGTTAAAAAAATTGAATATTAGCAAATTAGTGGCAAAATATTTTTCGATAAAAGGTTGAAACTTTACTGTTTAGTATATATTAATTAGGTATTAAATTACCATTACATGCTGGAATTGTAGTATCCATTCTCCACGCAGAAGCGGATCAGGTGAAGTTTTGTCTTCAGCCCAAGCTTTTCCGTAAGGCGGTTGATGTAGGTGTCAATGGTTCTTGTGCTGAGGTTCAGTTTTTCTCCGATTTCCTTGTTGCTGAAGCCTTCGTAACAGAATTTCATGAGCTGGATTTCCGTCGGGGAAAGTTCTTCCTGGCTCTTTTTCTGGCGATCCATATACTCCATGACAGCGAGTGGCTGCTGTTCCCATTCTTTAGTATACGCCTCGTAATCGAAGCTGTTGGAAGCTATTTTTCCTTTGATGATATCTTTTATGACATTGCTTTTTTTCTCGCAATAAAAAATATTCGGAATTTTTGAAAGAATTTCTGCCATATCCTCCTGGTAAGTCCCGGAATAGGTGATGATCGGCGTTTCGATGTTGCTTTTTCGGATGTATTTTATCGCCTCAAGCCCACTTAATACCGGCATGAAGAGTTCTACGACAAATACGTCTTCCTGCCTTCTGTAATTTCTGCTGATCAGCTCGTGGCCGTTGTTGCAGTCGTTAAGAAGCATATAGAACGGGTTTTCCATCAGCGTTTTGATCATTATTTTTTTAAAATAAAAATCACTGTCGGCTATAGAAAATCGCACAGTATTAGTTAATATTTTACTCACTTTAATATCGATTTGGTGAATGATAATTAAAATTCAGGGAGCTAAATTATGAAAATATAGCGAAAGTGAAAATTAATCTTAAATTAATTAAATGTTCTTCATTATTTCCCTAAAAAAGTTAAATTTTGTGAATAAATTATTTTTTTATAATTTCACAGGCCCAAACAAATCACAAAATATGTCTTCGAACAGGGAGAAAAAATTAAACAAGTCAGACGTCAGGATAGGCATTTGGAAATTTGTTCTATCATTTGTCGCATTATCAGCTGTTTCTTTCATCTGTGTGTTTTTCTTTTTTAAGAGCTACGACCTGCAGAGAGAAGGAATCAAGAAGCAGGCTGATGACTACCGAGAATTACTTACCAGAAGCGATCTGCTCAGAACTCATGTAGATAGTATTTATTACAGGATGAACCAGCTTGATATCAACAAGGTGGACAATGATATTATCCTGAAAAACTATATCATGGACAATGTGCAGGATGCGAAAAACATCATGGGTAAAGACAGTGCCGATAATTTCAAGCATTATTCCATTCTGATGAAGCAGATCGAGCCGATGCTGGCTCTGAAAAATCAGATTGTAAAGGTTTCTTACGACGAGCAGATTGCCCTTCGGGATCTTTCCGAGTGCAGAGGAAAAGTAGGAATTGTAAACAACGAATTGAGGGTAGATCCTACCAGAAAATTCACAGGAAGCAAACGTAGAAGATAAAAAAGAAAATCATGCAGGGACAAATCACACTATCAAAAAAAGAAAGGCATTATCAGTTTTTATATTTAATCTTAATGCTTTTTGCAGCACTTGTTTTTTTAGGAATTATCTTTTTAAAAGGTTTTGAATCACCATTTTCCGATGAAGACATTATCTCGATCCGTAATCTTGAAGAAAAAGCAAAATTCGACCAAGAACAGAAGTTTACCTACAAATTGCTGGACAGTACATTTTCGCAGATCAACAGGCTTACCGATGAGCCTCCGCAGCCTTTTACCGAGAATAATATTATGAACGGGATCAATGATGTAGCCAATCAGCTAGCCAACGAAAACACTACAGACATCAGGAAAGAGGCATT
>CBFGVN010000482.1:0-2896 GCA_965651845.1 uncultured Chryseobacterium sp.
ACTGTAAGACAACAGCCGTTGTGCGCAAGGCTTTGATCAATTTTCAGTTCATTTGTAAAAGGGCAGGTCAGGGTAAAATCTATATTGCTTCCTTTTTCTTCAATCTTCTCAATAACACCAACTGCTTCAATAATTCCTGTGAACATATTATTTTTTGCTAAATTTGTAAATTATAATCTTCAAAGATAATCAAAATGAGCCCAAAAAACCATAAAGTACGAGTAGGAATTTCAATTGGAGATTTCAACGGCATAGGTCCCGAAATCATCATGAAGTCTCTGAAAGACAAAACCATCACGGATTTTTTCACTCCGGTAATTTTTGGTTCGGGAAAATTGTTCACATATCAGAAAAATATTTTCAAGCTTAATCTGAATTTCAATTATATCAATGAGGCGTCGCAGGCTCAGGGAGGAAAACTCAATATGGTAAATCTTGTAAAGGATAATGTTACTGTAGAATTGGGTACTCCGACGGAAGAATCGACAAAAATGGCGATCGACTCCGTGGAAGCAGCTACGGAAGCTTTGATGAAAGGAGAGATTGATGTTTTGGTAACCGCCCCCATCAACAAAGATGAAATGATGAAAATGGGCTTCAAACATGCCGGACATACAGGATATTTTGAAGAAAAATTCAGTAAAAAAGGATTAATGTTTCTGGTAACGGAAGATTTAAAAGTTGCTGTTTTGACACATCACATCCCAATTGCGCAGGTTGCTGAAAATATTTCCAAAGAAAAAATCAAAAAGCAGATAAGAGTTTTAAACCAGACTTTAATTGAAGATTTTAATATTTCTAAACCTAAAATTGCCGTTCTGGGATTAAATCCGCATTCCGGAGATGGCGGCGTCATCGGAAATGAAGAAATTGAGATTATTTCTCCGGCGATCAAAGAACTTTCCGACAATGGAATTCTGGCTTTCGGCCCTTTTCCGGCGGACAGCTTTTTCCAGCCGAATAAATATAAAAGTTTTGATGCCGTTTTAGCGATGTACCATGACCAGGGTCTGGCTCCGTTTAAAACACTGGCTTATGAAGAAGGGGTAAATTATACCGCCGGGCTTTCATTCATCAGAACTTCTCCCGACCACGGAGTTGCATACGACATTGCGGGGAAAAACCTTGCCGATGAGCAGAGTTTTACTGAAGCAATTTTTACGGCTATTAAAATTTTTAAAAACAGAAGTGAATACAATGATCTTATGAGCAACCGTCTGCAGCCTAGAAAAATGGTTGTAGATAACGGAATCGACGAAGATCTTCCGGAGGAAATTGAACCTTAAATCTTTAAAACAGATTTTAAATTAATTTGTTAAAGAATTTATTTGTTATTATAAAAAAATTGCATATTTTTGCACACTCATTTTATGGACAAGTTAAGAAACTACGACGTAAGCTTTTCCGGACTGAAAACCGGCAAGCACGAGTTCAGGTTTGAGATAGATAAAGAGTTCTTTCAATTATTTGACACTGAACAGGAATTTACAAATCCTAGAATTGCAGTAGATGTTTTGCTTGATAAGCACTCTACTTTTTTAGAATTTGAGATAAAAATTCATGGGTTGACAGAATTGGTTTGTGATATTACAAATGAAAATTTCGATCATCCTATTGAAAATCAGATCAAGGTTTTGGTAAAATTTGGTGAAGAGTATGATGACAGTGAAGAAGATGTAATCACCATTCCTACCAGCGATCATGCTTTCAACGTAGCACAACTGATTTACGAAAACGTGATGCTTTCCATTCCCATGAAAAAAATATCACCGAACGTAAGCGACGAAGATCTGAAAATTCTTGAAAAATTCAGTCCAAAAGAAACAGAAGAGGAAGAACATGAAAGCGACCCGAGATGGGATGCATTAAGAAAACTAAAAGATAAAAATTAAATAGTTTAATGATGAGATGATGAATCTCATCGCTCATCAATTAAAAAAGTTATTAGAAAATGGCACATCCAAAGAGAAGACAATCGTCTACAAGAAGAGATAAGAGAAGAACTCACTATAAAGCTGTAGTTCCTCAATTAGCTAAAGATGCAACAACAGGAGAGCTTCACCTATATCACAGAGCTCACTGGCATGAAGGAAAATTATACTACAGAGGAAAAGTAGTATTGGAAAAAGAAGTAGCTGCTACTGAAGAAAACTAAGAGTCGCTTTTCATCGAAAAAGCCTCATTTTAATACAAAAACCGCCCAATTTTGATAAAATTTGGCGGTTTTTTGTTGTTTTTTGTGTTTTTTTGGTATCTTTGGGACAAAATCAAATATCATATTTATGGACATTAAAGACATACAAAATCTTATCAAGTTTGTATCTAAGGCTGAGGTTTCTGAAGTGAAGTACAAAACTAAAGATTTCGAAATCACTATTAAAACTCCATTAGCTGGAAGCGAAGTTGCTTATGCACAACCTGCAGTTTATCACACTGCACCTCAGCAAGTAGCGGCTGCTCCTGCACCCGCTGCAACCCCGGCTGCTGCTCCTGCTGAAAAAGCTGAAGCTGCGTCTGATGACAGCAAATATATCGCGATCAAATCTCCAATGATCGGAACTTTCTACAGAAAACCATCTCCAGATAAAGACGTATTCGTAAATGTTGGTGACGAAGTTTCTATCGGTAAAACTGTTTGTGTAATCGAAGCAATGAAGTTATTCAACCAGATCGAGTCTGAAGTAAGCGGAAAAATCGTTAAGATTTTAGTGGATGACGCTACACCTGTAGAATACGACCAACCATTATTCTTAGTAGATCCATCATAATTTAGTTAGAAGTTAGAAGTTAGAAATTAGAAGTTAGATAGCTAACTTTTAAGTTTCACACTCATTATCTAATTACCTAATCATCTAATTACCTAATTAAAGTTATGTTCAAAAAAATATTAATTGCC
>CBFGVN010000483.1:0-2888 GCA_965651845.1 uncultured Chryseobacterium sp.
TATTTCCTTACAAAACTTGCAACATCTTCAGCGGAAACAGTGTTTCCACCTAAAATAATTAACCTCTCTACTACGTTTCTCAATTCCCTGATGTTTCCGGTCCATGATAAAGCTTTTAAGGCATCAATAGCCTTATCATCGAATTTTTTTGTAGCAGTGCCGTGTTCATCGGCAATCATTCCTGCAAAATGTTCTACCAACAGCCTGATATCCTCTTTCCTTTCATCCAATGGTGGAACGTAGATTTCAATTACGGAAAGTCTGTGATAAAGGTCTTCCCTGAATCTTCCCGCTTCAATTTCCTTCTGCATATCTTTATTGGTAGCCGCAAGTACTCTTACGTCAACTTTTATTTCTTTATCGCTTCCGACAGGAGAAACTTTACTTTCCTGAAGAACCCTCAACACTTTTGCCTGGGCAATTAAGCTCATGTCTCCGATCTCATCAAGGAAAATGGTACCACCGTTTGCCTGTTCAAATTTCCCTTGCTTATCTTTGATTGCCCCTGTAAAAGAACCTTTTACGTGTCCGAAAAGTTCAGATTCAATTAATTCAGAAGGGATCGCTGCACAGTTTACTTCTACCATCGGACCTTTTGCACGGTCACTTTGGTTGTGAATAGCATGGGCTACCAATTCTTTTCCGGCTCCGTTTGGACCTGTGATCAGAACTCTTGCGTCTGAAGCAGCAACTTTCTCGATCATATCCTGAATCTTCTTTAAACCAGCAGATTCAGCAATAATCTGATATTTTTAGATTACTTTATTCTTTAGGGTTTTATTTTCGGTTTGAAGATTTTTATTTTCTTTCTTCAAAGTTTCTTTAACTAAAGCATTTTTTACGCTTGTAATCAATCTGTTGATGTCGATAGGCTTGGAAATGAAATCGTATGCCCCGTCTTTCAGGCAGGAAACGGCAGAATCAATATCCGCGTGTCCTGAAATCATAATGAAAGTGGATTCCGGCTTCAGGGCTAAACTCTGCCTTAAAAGTTCAGTCCCGGAAAGTTTAGGCATTTTAATATCAGAAATGACTAATGCGAAGTCTTCTTTTTCTACCTGTTTGTAACCTTCGAGGCCGTCTTCGGCGATAACAAATTCATAATCAGTAAGTTCGTCAGAAAGAATACTGTGAAGTACTCCCGAGATTGCTTTTTCGTCTTCTACAATAAGGATTTTTTGCATAGTTGCAAATTTAGATTTTTTGATTGAATTATTAGCAAAAATTATACCTAAATCATTCTATTTTGAATAATCTCTTCTCCCGAAAATTGCTGATCCTACTCTTACGGAATTAGCTCCGCAATCAACCGCGATCAGAAAATCATCACTCATTCCCATAGACAAAGTTTCTAGTGTTTTAAGCTGATTTAACTCATCAAAAACTCTTTTCAGAACTAAAAATTCTTTTCTGATCTGGTTTTCATCTTCAGTGAAGGTTGCCATTCCCATCAATCCTGTGATCTCGATATTAGAAAATTTCCCATCTAAGTATTTTTGAAACAGATCTTTAGCTTCATGTATTTCAAGTCCGAATTTACTTTCCTCTTCGGCGATTTTTATCTGCAATAAAACCTTAATGGTGCGGTTGTATTTGGCCGCTTCTTTATTGATTTCTTTAAGAAGCTTTTCAGAATCAACACTTTGGATGGTATCTACAAATTCTGCAATATATTTTACCTTATTCGTTTGTAAATGACCAATCAAATGCCATTGAATATCTTTCGGAAGGAGAGGGTGTTTCTCCGTTAATTCCTGAACTTTATTTTCACCAAAAACTCTTTGTCCGAGATCATAAACTTCCTGAATCGCAGAAACAGGATGCGTTTTAGAAACAGCCACCAACTGTACATTTCCGGAAAGCTGATTTTTTATATTATTATAATTTTCCTGAATACTCATAATTGCAAATTTCTGAATTTAAAATTGAATTTCCACAGATTGTACGGATTTTCACAGATGCTTACGTTTAATTTTTTCAATAAAGAAAATGTTTGCAATCATCTGTGAAAATCCGTGCAATCTGTGGGAAAATAAAAAGATTAGTTTAAAACCTCATTAATCTTCGGATATTCTGAGATTTTCCTGAAAACAAACCGGTTACTTTTCTGTAGTTTCTCGATGAAGAGATCCAGTTCGTTCACAGAATCCGTATCGGTTAAGTATTGATCATGAGTAAGAAAAATAAGGTGTCTTGAAGTTTTTTCGAGATCATTAAAGAATATACTGTCGACTTTTTTCAGCATTTCTTCATGTTTTCCTTTCAATACCATTTTGTTGGTCGGTTTCCATTCAAGATCCCATCCAATTACTTTATAACCAGCTTGTTTAAGTTTATTGGCGGCTTCTGTAGAGCTTTTAAGATCGGTAACGGTAATATTATTCAGCCTCCAGATATTTCTTCCCGGAGTTCTTGCAATTTTATCGTATAATTTTAAGCTGTCTTTGGCGATATTAAAATCATTTACTACACTTTCAGGATTTTTGTAAAAATCTGTATACTTATTGTGAGCGTGGGTAAAACTATGGTTGGCCAGCTCTACAAGAGGATCTTTCCTTAAAAGTTCCAGGTCATCCTTTTGTTTTTTGCTTCCACAGGCATGTTTTCCTACCAGAAATGCGGTTGCGCAAACTTTTCTTTTATTTAAAATTCTGAGAAGGTTTTCAGTTCCCTGGTTGGGACCGTCATCGAAAGTAAGATAAATAACTCTTTTGTCGGAAGTTATGTCTTGATCGTCGATTTTGGGGACTTTTTTTGCGACGGGATGTCCGTTCGGAATCAGTTTTTCTGATTCTTTTTTGTCGATTTTACGGTTGCAGCCGTTAAATAAAATTGAAGTTGCACTCACCAATGCAAACATCCCAAGAAAAGTCTTGTTTCGAGACTTT
>CBFGVN010000484.1:0-2887 GCA_965651845.1 uncultured Chryseobacterium sp.
CACAAAAAATTTATGAAGTGGTGAATTTTTCATATCAGTTTCATTTACGGTTGCATTATCTACTTTTGCTGTTTTTTTCGCAGCAGCCGGTGTTGAAGCTGTAGATGTACTGTTATTATCTTTATTATCTAATGTTTTTGTTGCCATAGTGTGATAGTGGTGTTTTTGGTTTGAAAAGATTACCCCTTTAAATTATCAACTAATTAAAGAGGTAATCATGGAAAAAGAATTATGAATTACGTCTGCCTCCAAATCCCGATCTGCCGGAACCTGAAGATCTTCCGCCACCGTGAGAAGCCTGTCCTCCCATACGAGCAATTCTCGTACGTTCTGCCTTACTCATAGAAGCGAAACCTCTTCTTGATGTTCCTGATCCTGAATTTGAACCTCGACCTGAACCGCCGTTGCTACCTGATCCTGAATTGGAGCCTCTTCCGCCTCCTGATCCGGATCTTCCTGAATTTGAGTTTGAACCTGAAGATCTTCTTCCGCCTCCATGAGATGCTTCTCCTCCCATACGAGCAATTCTCGTACGCTCAGCTTTACTCATAGATGCGAAGCCTCTTCTCGAAGTTCCGTTTCCTGAAGACGACCTGCCTCTTCCTCCTGAGCCGGAGCCCGAACCAGAACGTCCACGGGAACCACCTCTTCCACCGCCTCCGGAAGTGAATCTTCCCTGGCTGTCTCTTTGTTGGTTGCCGTTTCCGCCTCTGCCTCTTCCACGACCTCTGTTGTCATCTTCCTCATCATCATATTCTTCATCGTCGTCGTAACCCTCGTCTTCGTCATCATAATCTTCATCATAACTGTTTTCATAATCATCGTCGTCATAGTCTTCTTCTTCATCAAAATAATCTTCATATTCTGAAAAATCATCATCATAATCTTCGTCTCTCGAAGCATCATTAAAGCCATGGTCATAACCTAATTGATAAATTTCCTCTAGGTTGCTGTTGGATGAGCCTCCTCTCGAATTACGATTTCTTGAATTTCTAGTGTTCATAACTGAATTTTTTATAATTAATATTAAGTGATGGTATTGCCGGCCGTGACTAGTATTAGACAGCAATAAATTTGATTTATTTAAAAATGAAATAAAAAGCTAAAGAGCTTGTACTGTTACCTCTATCTGAGGTTTAAAGAAATATTGATAATTTGTATATCAAATGTACGGCTGAATAATTCACTTTTTTATGACCCAAGTCATGTTAATTCATATTAATATAAAATTTTTCGGTTTTCTATTTTAAGATTGCCTTCTTTCTCCATTTTTTTTAAGGCTCTGATTACTGTTTCTACCCTCAGGCCTGTTAAATTCGCAATTTGTTGCCGGGTAAATTCTACATGAAAGCATTGTTCACAATCGCCCACATGATAGCTTTTAAGATAATCTAATAATCCTTTCAGCCTTAAAGCAGGGTTTTGGGAAGACATACTTTGCAGCATAATGGCTTTAAAGTAAAGTTTCTGGGAAAGACATGCATTCATTTCTATAGAAATTTTGGGATGTTTTTCCAGCAGATCCATAAAATTGTTTTTAGGAAGCCTTATAATTTCAGTTGTGGTGAGACATACGGCATTCATTACATAAATTTTATCCAAAAAAAGCATAGAATCTCCAAAGCTTTGATTTTCGCCTAAAATATTATGGATGAATTCTTTACCTTCTTCATTGTAATTGTTGAGTTTTACTTTTCCCTTTACAATCTGATAGTAATAAACCACATGATCGCCTTCTCTATAGATCAATTCGCCAGATTGATATGTTTTTACTTCTGCACCAAAAGAATACAAAAGTTCAGGCTCGATGTTCATACAGCTTATTGTTTTCATACACTGATTTTTTTTCAAAAAAAAACCGGAAAATCTAGTATTGAAGCGGACTTTAATATAAAATTTTACGATTTTTTATTCTTACGATTTTATTTCTTTCCATTACTTTTATGGTCCTTATTGTAGTTTCAACACACAGGCCGGTAAGGCTTGCCATCTGTTGTCTGGTTAAAGGAATCATAAACGAATATGGCCTTTCATCATTCTGAAAACTTTTCAAATAATCCATAAGCCCCGTTAATCTTACCGCAGGATTTTGATTTGAAATGTTTTGCATCATAATGAATTTGTAGTAAAGGCGTTGTGAAAGAAAATTACTTATTTTAAGACATAATTTAGACGAAGAATTTAACAGTTGGAAAAATGCATCTTTATGAAGTTTAAAGATAGTACACGGTTTAAGCGCTTCAGCGTTCATCGGGTAAGGTTTTTCAATGAAAAGCAATGACTCTCCGCAGCTTTGTCCTTCAGACAAAATATTTTGGATAAATTCTTTTCCGTCTTCATTATAATTATTGAGTTTGACGTCGCCTTCTATAATCTGATAATAATAATTCGGCAAGTCTCCTTCCTGAAATATAAATTCGGAAGTCCTATAATGTTTTATACTTGCTCCTACTGAATGCAAAATTTCTTCTTTAATAACCATAATAGCAGTTTTTTGATGTTAACGTCGAGCATTTAAGTAGAAATAAAATTGGGCAGTACGTTATAATAAATACAAAAATTGAACCTTGGTTATTGAATAAAACGTTAAAAAAAGTTAATTTTATTATATGATTTTACTATTTATTCTTTATTATTTTTGTTTTTAATAGAATGTTGCTGAAAAATTTATTTATAATGAATATGCTGAATTTAAGGTACAAATAAGCGGAACCAATCTAAAAGATGAAAATGGCTGCCTATCGATAAAATGAATTAAACCCGTGTCTCTGAAAATAAACGGGTTTATAAATCTATGACGGGAATTTATTTTGTGGTGTTAGTGGTATCCAATGTATCAGTGCTTTTCGCGGATGTACTGTCTACAGTTTGGATGGTATCGGGCGGA
>CBFGVN010000485.1:0-2886 GCA_965651845.1 uncultured Chryseobacterium sp.
TTTTTCTCACCACCTCACCCCCCCCACCACCACAGGGATTTTTTTTGTGGGCGCGGGGCCGCCGCCCCCCCCCCCCCCCCCGAAACAAAAAAATGAGCTCAAACAAATGCTGCAATCGGGGCTAGGGTCGCAGTCTGTTATTTAAACATTCACCATTTTAGACAATATTTAGATGCTTCGACAAGCTCAGCATGACACCGCTACAAATTTGTTGCTTATAAAGCAGTTAGTATTAGGATTGTCATGTTGAGCGCGAAGCAGTCGAAACATTTGTTAATACATTTCAGATATTACATAATTTTAGCCCCAAAACACCTTAAGACCATCAGAACACTTCAATTCAAATATAAAAGATAGATTCTTCCTTCAGAAAGACAAACAGGATACAAATAATCATATAGAAAGCCTTTGCTGAGTGAAACGCCTTAGCGAACGAAAATTAACAATATCATTTTCAAAAAAAACTTTGCGTTCTTTGCGTTAAAAAAGATTTTCAAATTAACCAAATAATAAAATTTCTCCGAAACAAAATAAAAACCTCCGAATATTCAGCGGTTTTTTTATTTTTGTGCTACTAATATTTATTTGAAATGTCTGAAATTGAGAATCAACAACCTCAAAACATAAAGAATAATCCAAAGATCATGAAGGCTTGGGCCGTATATGACTGGGCAAATTCTGTTTACTCTTTGGTAATTACATCCACTATTTTCCCGATTTACTATTCCATTCTTACAACAGCTTACGAAAAGAAAGAATATGTTGCGGAAACAAAATCCTGGATTGATGTTCCTGTAAGACACATGATTAAGATTTTTGGTAAAGAATATCAACCTGATGCGGTTTATGGATATTCATTGACGATATCATTCTTTATTGTGGTTTTACTGTCTCCGTTTTTGTCATCTTTGGCAGATACAATTGGAAATAAAAAATCTTTCCTGCAGTTTTTCTGTTATCTGGGAGCAACTTCATGTATGGGATTGGCTATGTTTACAGGGATGCATAATGTCTTTTTAGGTCTACTTTTCAGTATTACGGCGAGTGTCGGTTTCTGGGGGAGTTTGGTGTTCTATAACTCGTTTCTGCCCGATATTGCAACCAGAGATAAACAAGATGCATTGTCTGCGAGAGGTTATGTCTACGGATATATTGGTTCTGTAGTGTTGGTGATCATTTGTTTGGTATTAATTCAGGTTGTAGGGAAAGGAAATCCTGAAAAACAATTGCTATTTACAAGAATCAGTTTCCTGTTGACAGGAGCGTGGTGGTTCGGATTTTCACAATATACTTTCAAGCATTTGCCTCAGTTTGGTGATGTGAAAGAAAAGTTACCGAAAGATTTAGTATTATTAAATTATAAAAACATCTTCAAAAAACACGAAGAGCAGGGTGGTTTCTTTGAGGTTTTAAAAGATAATTTAAGCTTCTATAAAGACATTGCAAAGGAAAGTTTCCACGAACTGTTTAAAGTAGGAAATGAATTATTTAAAGATAAAAACTTAAAATTTTTCCTTTCAAGTTTCTTCTTTTACAGTGTCGGGATGCAGACGATTTTCCTGATGGCGACTCTGTTCGGTAAAAGTGAGATCAATCTGGCTCAGGATAAACTGATTGCAACGCTTTTGGTGATTCAGATTGAAGCCATTATCGGAGCTGTGATTTTCTCAAGATTATCAAGAAAAATCGGAAACAAAAACGTGATTTCCATTGCCGTTGTTTTATGGATTGTTGCCTGTATATGGGCCTATTTCTTAAACAAGGAAAATCCTACCGTAGAATATCAGTTTTATGGTGTAGCAGCTGTTGTAGGGCTTGTAATGGGAGGTCTTCAGGCGATGTCAAGATCTACTTATTCAAAACTCCTGCCGGAAGATTCTATGGAAAATACAACATTTTTCAGTTTCTACGACGTATTGGAGAAGATTGCCATTATCATCGGAACCTTTATTTTTGCCACACTTATTGAGCAGTTCAACAATATGCGTTTTGCAGCGCTTTCTATGACGATCTTTTTCGGAGCCGGACTGATTCTTATACGATTTGTAAAAATAAACATACAGAAAGAGAAAAATTCTTAATAGAGTTCAAGGCGCTGTTATCAGTGCCTTTTTTATTTAATTGTAATTTTAAACTAAACATAATATCAGGATTTTTGATTGGTATTAAGTTTTAAATTGTGTGAAAATTATATCAAATTTTCACTAAGTTTAGATTTTTTTTGTTTATTTGCAAACTGTAATAATATAGTAGCATATGATAAAAAAACTTCTAATTCTTTCTATTTTGCAATGTGGGATATTCGGTTTTGCCCAAACCATGAGACCTATTGCCCAAAAGGTTTCAGAATTCCATACCCAGAAGAAAAATTTTGAAAAGTATGATGTATTTGAAGTCAACAAAACATCTGAAAAATTAGCTGAATACAAAAGAGCAGCAACAGACATCACAGTCATTAATGTTGATTCTAAACAGCTTAAAAAAATAGTACATGACAAACCCGAGTTTCTTGAAATTTCTTTCCCTTTCGATGGTAAGGAAATTACTCTTGAGCTTTATAAAAATCAGATTTTCACAAATGATTTTAAGGTAACAACCAATAAAGGTGAAATCGTAAACTATACTCCCGGAGCTTATTATCAGGGAATTGTGAAGGGGGACAACCAATCTGTTGTAGCTTTCAGTTTCTTTAATGATGATATCGTTGGGGTAGCTTCTACGCTGGAATTAGGGAATATTATTGTAGGAAAAGTTAAAAATTCTACAGATTTTGTAAGTTATTCCGACTCAAAACTGACAGGGATCAATCCTTTCGTCTGCGGAGTTGATGAGCTGGCGGAAAACCAAAAACAAAAAATTTCCTTTGATCCTAATACTCAAAAAAAT
>CBFGVN010000486.1:0-2875 GCA_965651845.1 uncultured Chryseobacterium sp.
GTTCCGTATGTAAACAGAATTCGTCAGAGAGCAGGTCTGACTCCGCTTTCTACACCTATTTCAGGCAGCGATTTTACTATGGCGGAGCGTAAAGAAATAATAATTTCCATTGCCGGAGAAGGAGTTTATTGGCACGATTTGGTTCGCTGGAATATTGCGGCAGATGTGATCAATCAGGCAGCTGCGGATCTTAATTACAATTTTACCATTACAACGAAAGATTATCTGTATCAGATTCCCTTATCACAGATTCAGGTTGCGGGATATGAGCAAAATCCTTAAAAAAATTTAATATTTTTAATATAAATATTTTATCATTGAAAGAAGAGTTCTGTACAGGGACTCTTTTTTATTTTAATATAATGAATTTGATTATAAATCTATGACTTATAATGTGATATAGTTCACGCTATCCAGCCCGCTTTACAGACGTACTTTGAGGTGTAATTTTAATACTTATCATTATGAAAAAGGTAAACAAATTTGTATTAACAGTATCTTTCGCTGTAATGTTGCCTGCAGCAACAATCAAAGCTCAAAGCTTAACTGAAACTGCATTGGGGAATATATTTCCTGAAGACATACAATGGTCGTCATTTCCGGCGTTTCCGCCTGAAGCACGACTCTCAGTGCTAGTTGGCGATCCTAAAAATGCAGAATCTTATACAGTTCGCGTAAAAGTTCCCGCAGGATTGAAGTTAATGCCCCATATTCATCCCGAAAATCGTATTTATACCGTTATTTCAGGAGTATTTTATATCGGGATCGGCAAAGAATTCGATCCTTCAAAATTGAAAGCCTATCCGCCCGGAAGTGTGATTACCCTTCCCGGAAATACGCCGCATTTTCATTGGGCAAAATCAGGAGAATATGTGACGCAGGTAAGTGCAACCGGTCCGCTGGGAATAAGTTATATCCACTCAGAAGATGATCCCAGAAATAAATAGTGATTATTTTAAGTTTTTAATGCTAAATTATTTTTATTTAACTTAAAAATGAGAATAATTATAGTAATTTTATCCGGCTAATAAAGGGTTCGATTAAAAATTTACTTTAATGAAATTTCTCTTGAATATTTTTAAACTGACTAAAATATTTCTACAAAAAACATTCCTAAAAAACCTGCTTTTAAAAAGTGTATTATGAATAAAAGAGTTTTAATAGCAGATGATCATCTTGTGGTAAGACTGGGCGTCTCAGTGGCCTTACAAGCTGAATATCCCGACCTTATCATTGATATGGCAGAAAATTATGAAGATGTAAAAATTTCTTTGCAAGATCACAGGTATTTTCTTGTCATTCTTAATATCAATATGGAAGGAATACAAAGTACACGGACAATTTCCGAGCTGAAAAATATTCAGGAAGATGTTAAGATTTTAATATTCACATCTTATGAGCAAAACATTGGGTTGCAGTACATCCGCAAAGGTGCAGAAGGGTATCTCCATAAAAAATGCAGTGAACAGGAACTTAAAAACGGGATTAAAAATATGTTTGAAAAAGGATATCATTATCCTTCTCAATTGATTCCCGAGCTGGTAAAAAGTTCCAGGGAAATTCCTGCTACGGAAAATCTCACCAAAAGGGAATACCAGATTTTTGAACTTCTGGCAGAAGGCGGCGGAAATCTTGAAATTTCAAATCACTTGGGAATTAAAGAAACTACCGTAAGTACGATTAAAAGGAATATTTTTAAAAAATTAAAAATTCAGAACATCGCAGAATTAATTGAAATACATAGCAATTTGCATTAGCTTTTAAATTATTTTAGTTTTACATTCAATATACAATCCCTGATTTTCTTCAGGGATTTTTATTTTATAAATTGTTGTTTTTCAAATAGTTTCAATAGATATTGCTATTGACGTATAATTTTTTCTACAAAAAAATGGCAATATTACTACAGTGAAGTAACAATATTTCTACAAACTTTATCTATTCAACACTTAGGGAAAAATTAGTTTTGTATGAATAAAAAACGCCTCACCATGAAAGAATACAATTATCATTTTTCTCTTCTCTTAAGTTTTAGACATCAATAAAATAGATCCCTGTACCAATCATCGGATAAAGGTTTTCAATTTTATTTTCAAACAGTAATTATACAGGAAATATACTAACTAAAAACTCTAAAATCATGTTTAAAAATTTTACTACGCTATCAGTAGCTGCAGCATTGCTATCATACGGTATTGTTTCCGCACAAAGTGTCGGCGTCAATATGGATAAACCCGGCTCAACACTGGATGTTAACGGATCTCTTGCTGCAAAATATACAGCTGTCACTGCTGCAACCTATGCAATGACTTCCGCAGATTTCCATATTTCTTATAACGGAACCGCAAACGCTACTTTTACCTTACCGGCAGCTATAACGGGAGAGGGGAATTTCAAAGGGAGAATGTACACCATTAAAAATAATACCGCTTTTACCATTACAGTAAATCCCGCAGCTTCGGAAACGATTAACGGAAACGCCAGCATGACAGTAGCACCCAACCAAAGCCTGCAGCTGATCAGTACAGGGCTTACGGGAGCTGCTTCTACATGGGACATATCGGGAAACAACTCATCAGTAACAGCGAGTAACGGATTGACGGCTGTCGGCAACGATGTGAGGCTGGGCGGGACACTTTCCCAAAATACATCCATCAATTATGGTGATAAATCTTTGTACTTAAGCAGTAATGTAAATAATTTCGGACTTACCTCAATCAGTAATGTGAATGCCGGAACCAGTGCCGCTGCACTTTTACAGTTTACAAATGATTCTACGGGTACCCTCAATATGTTTCTTAATTCTTCCACAAGAACTGCAGACGGAGGAGCCAATGCCGCAACAATAAACAATACGGGTGGTCCTTTAACGGTA
>CBFGVN010000487.1:0-2868 GCA_965651845.1 uncultured Chryseobacterium sp.
CGAGCTTGCCGAAGATGGATCTTTATACAATTCCAACGTTAGTTTTTCATAAGTCGGGATATCTTTATCTTTCAAAGCTCTGCCTGCTTTTGCTCTTTTCAAAATCTTTTCAGCTTCATCTTTTGTTAAGAATTTCTGAGCTTCAGACATGAAATAGTTGTCATTCCAGGTTTTTGTATCAGCGTTGTAAGACTTCTTGAAGATACTGTTGATCTTGATATTTTTATCAATAGCTTCATATTTTTCTACAGGAAGTACCTTTGTGATTTCAGCTTTTTTGGTCTGAAACATTTTGTACAAAGGGCTGTCTACATTTTGTGCTCCGGAAAGAAGCATTTGCACATCCTCTTTGTCTAATTCTGTTTTTCCGTTAAAATAACGCTCCATAACACGTCCTGCGAATTCAGAATCATTGTACATGGTAAGCTGGGCAAGGTTTTTCAAAAATTCAGGATCTTTTTCTCCGCTTTCAAATTTTTGCTTTAATGCTGTCAGCCTTTTATTAGGGTCTCCTGCATCTTTTGCAAATTGGATGAAGTCGTTTTCTTCAACATATCCAAGGGTTCTATGTACCAGCTCCCCATTTCCGTCTACGAATAGGTAAGTCGGGTAAGCTTTTACATTATACTTTTTGGCAAGAGCAATTCCTTCACCTTTCTCCATGTCTATTTTGGCGTTTACAAAGTGAGAATTGTAATAATCTCCGACAGCTTTCTGTGGAAAAACATTTTTTACCATCAGTTTGCATGGTCCGCACCAGGTAGTATATGCATCGATGAATACAAGTTTATTTTCTTTTTTAGCTTTTGCTAAAACAGTCGCGAAGTTTGTATCTTCAAATTTAATTCCCTGTGCAAAGGCAATTGCTCCTATGAAAAGGGAAGAGAGTATTGCTAATTTTTTCATAAATACTTTTTATTGATTGCAAATGTAATAATAATACCTACAAATTAGTCTTCATTAGATAAAAATAGTTACAACGAAGTTTTGATTAATTTTTTAATGAAAGGTTAAAAAATAAGAGGGTTAGTTGTTGAAATAAACAATTGTTTAATTTTTAATTTAAAATATTAATTAATATTATAAAATTTTAATAAAATATGATCATAAAAAAAGAAATAAATCTTTGATGACATCCGAAACGGAACAAAATTGATCGAGCTTTTGAACGATTTTGAAAAAAGAAGTCTTTACAACAACAAAATATGTTCCTGCCTTTTCTGGCCGGGAGCTTAATACAAATACAAAATATCTTTCTTACATTATCAATCAACACAAAAGTGCAGATTTTAAAACATATATTAATCGTTTAAGGATAAAATACATCATCGATAAACTCATCAACGAAGAAAATACCGATAAAACTGCAGAAACTGTGGTTTTATTATCTTGTTTTTACGGTATCGTTTACTTTTGTGGAATCTTTTACTTCTGGTCCGATCTCTGAGTTGGCAACTGCAGAATCTCCCATTGAATTTCTCATGGCACTTTTGTCATGATCATCTTTAAATTCTTCTCTTTTTTCTTTATTCTGAGCACAGCTTCCTAAAAAAAGAGAACCTAAAACAGCTCCTATCAATAATTTTTTCATAGTTAATTTCTTTAAATGTTTAGTATAATCAAATATAATGAATATTAGATAAAAGATAAAACATGTTCATTATAATCTTAATTCTTTATCATATAGAATTATAAAAAAATCCACAGAGCTTTCATCTGTGGATTTTCCATTTTAAGTTAAACTTTATATTTACTTAACAGGTGTTGTGGCCGCTGAATCTATTTTAATCTTGATACTATCAGGATTTGTTGTCTTGGTAGTCATTGTATCAGTCGTAGCAGGCGGTACACTTTGTGTTGTATTGTCTACTGCTGTCGAATCTTTACTACTTGTTGACATTGAAGATTCCTTCGTTCCGCAACTCACTGCGAATATTCCTAAACCTATTGCTATTAACAAAAACTTTTTCATAATACTTTGTTTTGGTGTGTATTTGTAAAAGTTCAATAATTATTCCGAATTGGGTTTATGTATTATTAAAATATCAATAAAATAATTTAAATTTTGTTAAAAATAAATTTTTATGGTTTAAAATTTAAGGTTTGTGTTCGGAGTTAAAGCCAATTGGGGCACAAATACCATTTAAACCAAAAACAAAAGCCCCGAAACCGAAATTCCGAGGCTGTATCTGTCAACGAACAATAATTACTCATTGCCCATTACTCATTACTCATTATCCTAAGTATGGATATTTATAATCTTTAGGAGAAACAAAAGTTTCTTTGATACTTCTTACAGATGTCCATCTTAGTAAGTTCATTTTAGAACCCGCTTTGTCGTTTGTTCCGGAAGCTCTACCACCACCGAAAGGCTGCTGACCAACAACTGCACCCGTAGGTTTGTCATTGATATAGAAGTTTCCTGAAGCATTTTCCAAAGCTTTGAATGCTTCATTGATCGCATAACGATCCTGTGCAAAAACAGAACCCGTCAATGAATAAGGAGAAGAAGAATCTACCAGTTGTAAAGTTTCTTTCCAGTCTTTATCTTCATAAATATAAACAGATAAGATAGGGCCGAAAATTTCTTCCACCATACTTTCGTACTGAGGATTTGTCGTTTCAATTACAGTCGGGTGTACAAACCATCCTTTAGAATCATCAGTTTTTCCACCGATCACTACGTTGGCATCACCGGATGCATTGGCTCTGTCGATATACCCTTTGCATTTTTCGAAAGAGTTTTTATCAATTACAGCATTTACGAAGTTGGAAGGATCTTCCGGAGAACCGATTTTAATTGAATTAATCTGAGTTTCCATTACTTTTTTCACATCAGCCCAAAGAGATTTTGGAATATAAGCTCTT
>CBFGVN010000488.1:0-2852 GCA_965651845.1 uncultured Chryseobacterium sp.
TTTTTATTAGCGTGCACAGGAGGTGTTTCGCGGACCATTAAAAGCGCAGAAATTTTGGGGCGGTCCAAAAGCCCCCCCCGAAACCCTGATATAAGTAAACTGTTCATAAAAAAAGTTTCGGGGCGACTTTGCCGCCCCGAAACCTCAATATAAAATAGTTAAATTATTTATTCAGATTCTGATAACTTCTTTGAATGAAATCTGTCAGATCTTTTCCTTTCAATAAGTTCTGAGAAAGCTTAGCCAAATCTAAAGCATATTTAATCAAACCTTCTTTCTCCTCCGAATTCTCAGAGTTCAAAATCTGGCTTGCAAATTCACTATTAGAATTCACTACCAGATTATACATTTCCGGAAAGCCGCCCATTCCAAACATTCCACCGCCGCCGGTAGCCTGCATATCCTTCATTCTTCTCATAAATTCTGGCTGGGTGATTGTGAAAGGTGCGTCATTGCTGTCCAAATCCTCAAGCTGAACCGTGAATTTTGTATCATTGATCGCTTCTTCAACATTCTTTTTTAATGATTCTTTTTCGGTTTCATTTAACTTAGAAATGATGGGTTCATCTTTTTTAATCAAATTATTAATGTGATCTGCATCCACTCTTACAAAAGAAATTTTCTCTTTTGAAGTTTCCAGCTTTTGGATAACATGAGGGATAATCGGTGAATCTAAAAGAAGAACTTCATAACCCTTATCTTTCGCGGACTGAATATAAATGTGCTGTTCATCGGTATTTGAAGCATACAAAACAATTAAGTTACCATCCTTATCGGTTTGATTTAATTTAATCTTTTCTTCTAATTCATTCCATAGGAAATATTTTCCGTCCGTTGTTGGGTATAATGTAAATTTATCTGCCTTTTCAGCAAATTTTTCTTCCGTTACGATTCCATATTCTATAACGATTTTAATATCATTCCATTTTTTCTCATAATCTTCACGGTTTTCGTTGATGAGAGAAGACATTTTGTCGGCAACCTTTTTCGTAATGTAAGACGAAATTTTCTTCACTGCACCATCAGCTTGTAAGTAAGAACGGGAAACGTTCAACGGAATGTCCGGAGAATCGATCACGCCACGAAGAAGCATTAAGAAATCAGGAACAATACCTTTTACTTCATCCGTTACAAATACCTGATTTTGATATAATTGAATTTTATCTTTTTCAATATTTAAATTGTTGCTCAGTTTCGGGAAGAATAAAATCCCAGTCAGATTAAACGGATAATCAACATTCAAATGAATATTAAATAAAGGTTCCTCAAACTGCATCGGATACAATTCGTGGTAGAATTTCATATAATCTTCATTCGTCAGTTCACTAGGAGCAATCGTCCAGGCTGGAGTAGGGTTGTTGATGATGTTATCAACTTCTTCCGTTTCTGCAACAGCATCCTCTGGAGCATCTTCCGGTAAAGGCAATGTGTGGGTTCTTGTACCGAATTTAATCGGAACTGGCATGAATTTGTTGTATTTCAACAACAGTTCACGGATTTTCCCTTCTTCTAAAAATTCTAAAGAATCTTCTGCAATATGAAGAATAATTTCTGTTCCTCTATCGGTTTTGTCTGTAGTTTCTTCTAAAGTAAATTCAGGGCTTCCGTCGCAAATCCAACGGACTGCAGGTTCATCTTTGTAAGATTTGGTTAAGATTTCCACTTTCTCTGCAACCATAAATGCGGAGTAAAATCCAAGCCCGAAATGCCCAATAATCCCCGAATCCTTCGCCGTGTCTTTGTATTTTTCCAAAAACTCTTCAGCTCCTGAAAAAGCCACCTGATTGATGTATTTTTCAACTTCTTCACCTGTCATACCAATTCCTTGATCGATGATGCGAAGCGTTTTGTTTTCTTTATCTACCTTAACTTCAATCTTCGGGCTTCCGTACTCAACTTTGGCTTCACCGATACTTGTTAAATGTTTCAGTTTTAAAGTTGCATCCGTTGCATTGGAGATCAACTCTCTCAAGAATATTTCATGGTCACTGTAAAGAAATTTTTTGATAAGCGGGAAAATATTTTCCACAGATACATTAATATTTCCTTTAGTCATAATATTTTTAGTTTTAATTTTTTCTTCAAAATCTTTCTCAAAAAAAATACCATGCAACAGAAAGTGACATTTTGACATTTTTTGTATTAGAAATTAGAAATTAGAAATTAGATTGTGGATAAGACACCGCTAGAAATTCCCCTCCTCTGGAGGGGGGCGAAAATTCAAAGAATTTTTGACGGGTGGTTCAAAAGTTTAAACACAAATTTCACAAATAACCACAAGTATTTGCATAATCCGCAAGATAAAAAAGAGATTGCTTCGTCACTTCGTTCCTCTTGATGATCAACAAAAAAAGGCAGTCCCAAAGAACTGCCTTTCAATATTTTTTTTTAATCAAAAAACTTATTTTGTTTTGTTTTTCAATTCTTCTTTAATTTTGTTTTCCAATTCCTCAGCAAGTTCAGGATTGTCTTTCAATACATCTTTCACGGCATCACGACCTTGTCCTAGTTTTGTTTCCTCATAACTGAACCAAGAACCGCTTTTCTTTACAATTCCTAATTCTACCGCCTGATCAAGGATTTCTCCTGTTTTAGAAACACCTTCTCCATACATGATGTCGAATTCTGCTTGTTTGAAAGGTGGCGCCACTTTATTTTTTACGATTTTCACTTTCACACGGCTTCCGATCGCTTCATCTCCGTTTTTGATCGGGGCACTTGCTTTTCTGATATCAACTCTTACAGAAGCGTAGAATTTCAAAGCATTACCACCCGTAGTTGTTTCAGGGTTTCCAAACATGACACCGATTTTTTCTCTCAACTGGTTGATGAAGATTACCGTACATTTTGTT
>CBFGVN010000489.1:0-2849 GCA_965651845.1 uncultured Chryseobacterium sp.
AAGCTTTCCTGCAAAACCGAACACTCCCGGAATGGCAAGACATTAAATCCAAAACATAAGAAATATAATAATGGTCTTGATCTGGATTGCGGGCTTATTTCTTCTAATGGCTCCTAAAATAACCATCATAATTACCGCAAATAAAGGCATTAAAATATACCTTAAAAAGATCCCTTTTACTGAAGAAACTTCCATTTGTCTTTCTCTAATTAATATTTTTATTGGTGAATGTAAATATAGTTAAAAATTTTCACAGGAATGTAGAGTAGCCGAGCCTGTTTGCATTTCTTTCATCATCTTCCAGAGCAAAAGAATATTCTTTTTTTTCTGTGATAAAATTTTCCACCACATCTACACTTACAGGTAAAAAATAATCATATAAAGCCTGTAAAACTTTTCTGAACGGATTTCCATCGATATATTTTTTCATATCCGAATAAGGAATCGGCCCGATATTCACCACCCAATTTCGCTGCCCGTCCATATGTCTTCCGCTGGGAATGTAAGTAACTCCTAATCTGGAGTTTCCCAACAACATCGAATCATCATTTTCTTCGATTCCGTCTATAACATTAGGTGAAAAAGTAACTTCTACCGGCACTTGTAAAAAAGCGGTCATACATCTTTCAAACCATCTTTTATCCCCTCTTATCTGATGAAAGAACGGTAAAATATAGATGAAAATATAGGCATTCTGCTGATCCAGCATATTGATTAAAGGCCAAAGTTCGCTCACGGTGTGAAGAAGTGCATCGGTATCGCTTGAAATTTCAAAATCAAATTCCTTAAGCAAAGCGCTGATTTCGGTGAAAAATATTTCTAATTCAAACGGACGGAAAAATTTTCTGGCATCCTCTTCTACCCTTTTCTGCTTACGGATTTCCCTTACAACATTTTCGACATTCTTCCTTGAAGTGCCTAATGACGGCGGATGAAACAATCCTTCAGGAAGATAATCGTAAATCCCTTCCCTGTACGTTTCTATGGTAAAAACTTCTTCGTCGAAGCCTAAATAATTGCTCGAAATACTTTTAATATCCTTTAAATAGGCACGATCATTGATTCCGATTCGTTCAATAAAAATATTGCTTACCGCCCTGTGATATTTCAAAAGGTTTACTGCCACAGCTTCAGCCTTGAAATCTGTCTGCAGCTTATTGTAATTCATCTCTATAATATTATTCTCATACATAGTGTTTGCTGTGATTTTGGCTTGTAAAAATAGTATATCTCAAACTATTGAAAAAATATTTTTCAATTAATTTTATTCTAAAAATACTAATTTATTGACATTAAAAAGAATAATATAAAGCAGAAATAGTAAAAATACGGAAATTTTAAGGTTGAGATTAAGTTTTGAGGCTTGGAAAAAGATATTTAATCTTGTTAACAATAACATTTCACTCAAAAACTTCTGCTAATCATTTGCTGAACAAAGTGCCCTTGCGACCGAAAAAATAAAAGTACCAATTGTCTTAAACCTTGCGGTCGTCGCGTTAAAGAGATTTATCTTTTTTTATTCCAATTTCATCTTAATTTTAAGAATTAGTTAATTTTTTAAATCCTGCCTTAACCTTTAATCTAAACCTTAAATTAACCGTATCTTTGCACCCTGAAAATGTTTTATAATGAAAAGTATTTATTCTAAAATCCTGATTTTAGCATTCATGGCATCTTCGCTTTATTCGTATGCATGGGGATTAACGGGGCACAGAATCATTGCAGAAATCGCCGAAAATCACCTTTCGGGAAAGGCAAGAAGAGAGATTAAAAAAATAATGGGGAAAGAACGCCTTGCCTATTGGGCAAACTGGCCGGATTTTATTAAATCTGATACGACAGGTGTTTGGAAGCAGGCTTCGGCATGGCATTACGTAAACATCGATCCACAGACAGACTTTAAAGCTTTCGAACAAAATTTGAAAGCTCAGGCAGGACCAAATTTATATACTCAGATCAAAGTATTGTCCAGCCAGATTAAAGATGAAAAAACTTCCGAAAAAGACAGAAAAATAGCACTAATTTCCTTAATTCATATGATGGGAGATCTGGCTCAGCCGCTGCATGTGGGAAGAGCGGAGGATTTAGGCGGAAACAAGATTAATGTAACTTATTTTGGGGATAAAACCAATCTACACTCTGTTTGGGACGGAAAATTGGTAGATTCTCAAAAATACAGCTACACGGAATATGCGAAATTGCTGGATATCAAGACCAATGATGAAGTAAAACAAATTCAGTCCGGAACGTTGGAAGACTGGCTGTATGATTCTCATAAAATTGCCAATAAAATCTATGCGCAAACTCCCAATGATTCAAAATTATCTTACGATTACCAATACAAATTCAATGATATTATGGAAAGACAGCTTCTTTACGGAGGCTTGAGACTGGCGAAATTGTTGAATGATCTTTTTTAAAAGTCAATTGTGAATGAGTGAATTTTAAAAGTCAATTTTTTAATTCATTTAATATATAGCGAAACTTTTGGTTTCGCTTTTTTTGTTTTTTAAACACAAATGGCACTAATTTTTCGCAAATAAACACCCATTTTTTTATCATGAAATATTCGCAGTGTCATTATCTATTATTTAAAAGGCTTCGACTTAGCTCAGCCTGACAACTCTAATACTAACCCTAATTTTATCCATTGTCATGCTGAGCGAAGTCGAAGCCTTCCTAAAAATCACAGTTTGGTGTAGTAGGAGCGATAATTTACAACTAATTTTTCAATTTTAATTTAAATAAATAAAAAATATTGAAACTGGTGTAACCTTTTTACCTTTCCAAACGTATAATATATAGTAACTCTTTTTTGAGGATAAAAATAGATGAGACAGTTAAAAATC
>CBFGVN010000490.1:0-2846 GCA_965651845.1 uncultured Chryseobacterium sp.
ATCTTTTTCATTGTTGAAACGACCCGGATATTTTAAAATATATTCAAATGACTGAGATCTTTTCCCTGAACTTTCCCCCGTTTTACCCGGAGAAGCTTCCAAACTCTGAGAATTTAACGCTTCCATTACTTCATCTGCTGAAATGCTGTAAGCTGTTAACCTGTCGGGCTTCAGCCAAATACGCATTGCATATTCCCTTGTCCCAAGGATATCTGCGAAACCAACTCCGCTTACCCTTCTCAATTCAGACATCACGTTGATATCTGCGTAGTTGAAAAGGAATTTCTGGTCGGCTTTCGGATCATCACTATACAAATTAATGTACATCAACATGTTCGGCTCTTCACGGGTGATTTTCACCCCTTCACGAACTACCAGCGGCGGCAATTTATTAACCACCGAAGAAACACGGTTTTGCACGTTTACTGCTGCTACGTTCGGATCGGTTCCCAAATCGAAAACCACCTGAATAGAAGCTTCCCCGTCGTTTCCGGCATCTGAGGTCATATATTTCATTCCCGGTACACCATTTAAACCTCTTTCCAACGGGATCACCACGGACTTGATCAACAATTCGTTGTTGGCTCCCGGATATTCTGCGGTGATGTTTACTTTTGGCGGTGAAATAGACGGGAACTGTGTAACCGGTAATTTAACCAGGGATAAAATCCCCATGAATACGATAATCAATGAGATTACAATAGACAGAACAGGTCTGCGAATGAATTTCTTAAACATAAAAATAATATCAATTATTAATGATGAATGATAAATGATGAATTTGAACAGTTTTAATGATCAATGATCACTTATCAGTTATCGTATTTTACTCTGCTTTTAATTTCAATGATTGAAGAACTTTTTTCGGATCCTGGAATTTCGTCTGAACTTTCTGGTCGTCTTTCACTTTCTGAACACCTTCTAACAAAATTTTATCTCCGGTTGCTAATCCGGAACCTACTACATATAAATCCGGAAGCTCATAAGCTACTTTAATATTTTTAGACTTTACTACTCCATTTTTGTCAACCACGAAAACATATTTCTGATCCTGGATTTCGTAGGTTGCTTTTTGAGGAATGATTAAAGCATTTTTCAGCGGTAAAGTCATTCTTACTTTTCCTGTTTCTCCGTTTCTTAATAATTTATTCGGATTCGGAAATTTTGCTCTGAATGCGATATTACCTGTTTCATTGTCAAATTCACCTTCAATGGTCTGAACTTCCCCTTTCTGAGGGAAAATATCTCCGTTTGCCATCACCAAAGAAACCTGATCGCTTCCTCTTGATGCTGCATTCATCTGATAATTCAGATATTCCGGTTCGGAAACATTGAAATACGTGTAGATATCGTTATTATCCGAAAGGGACGTTAATAAATCTCCTTCATCGATCAAACTTCCCAGTTTCAAAGGAATCCTGTTGATAATCCCTGAAAACGGAGCTTTGATATCCGTAAACGACAAGTGGATCTGAGCCAGTTTTGCTTCTGCATTGGCCGCATCCAGCTTAGCTTTTGCCATTGCTCTTTCGTTTTTAGAAACAATGTTGTTGCTGGCTAATATACTTGCGTTTTTCAATTCAATAGTAGCTTGTGCTACCTCTGCCTGTGCTTTTAACAGCTCTGCCTCGTACAGTTTAGGCATGATTCGGAACAATGTCTGACCCTGATGTACAAACTGGCCTTCGTCTACAAAGATTTTCTCAAGAAAACCTTTTTCCTGTGCACGAACTTCAATGTTTTTTACAGACTGGATCTGTGCTACGTATTCTTTATCGATCACCGTATCCATCACTACTGGAGAGGTAACCGGATAAACCGCAGCTTCTTCTTTTTCTTCTTTTTTCTTGTTACAACCTGTGAACAACAAAAGACTTCCTAGCGCAATACTTGCGACAACTCTTTTCATCATAATACTAGAGTTTATATAAATCGTTAATGTTTTAAATGAAATAAAATGGTAATAGAGAATGGTAACGATGTGATGATTACCAACAAACACAACGCAAGACCTTTCCCACCGAAATAATCAGTAGAAAATGTATCGAAAAATGGAATTTTAAATTCTGATAGAACGAATCAGAATGAATCTTTTTACAGAGGAAAATTCGGATAGATAGCCGTGAATGGTCGGCTTTAATTTTTTGAAGCTTTTTAACCCAAAAACATACACTAAAGTAAAAATACTCGCAAAAACAACAATGGTCTGCAAAGTATCCGACAGCTGAAAATCGTCTTCGGTAAGTTCTGATGAGTAAGCATTTCCTGCATCATCAGGAGCCTGCTGGATTGACAGCTTTTCGTAAGTCTGGTTGAGACGGTTTACTCTTTTAGGCAGATTCTGAGATGTATGATTATTATAGTCGTTGCGTAAAGTTTTGACATTGATCTTGCTTTCCACTACGAATAGCAGAAAAAGGCTCGTCAAAAAATATACTATATAATTTCTCATTTTGCAGTTGCAAATGTAAGTCTTAGTTTGAATACATTTCCAAACAATTTCATGATAAATTGCATATATTAACAATATTTAACTCTCCTTTAAATAAGCTGAAAAGGCTTTATTAGGGATTTTATAATACATTGAGATTAAGATTTTGAATATATTCAGAAGGCGTAATCCCCTCAATTTGCTTGAAAACCCTGTTGAAAGTAGATTGGTTTGAAAACCCGGAAGCTGTATAAATATACATTAATGTAATTTTATTAAGGTCATTTTCCTGAATGAGTTTTTTAACATTATTTACCCTGCAGGTATTCAGATAGTGGTTAAAATTTGTATAGCTATTCAGTTTAATTGCTTTGGAAATGTAAACATTATTAGTATTAAGAATAGTTGCCAGCTT
>CBFGVN010000491.1:0-2842 GCA_965651845.1 uncultured Chryseobacterium sp.
AAGATAAACGAAGATCAGCGACCAGAAGTGAATTATGGATAGTTTATAAGAAAATACCGGTCTGTCTGCTGCTTTTGGCAGGAAATAATACATTAAACCTAAAACTGGGGTCGTCAATACAAACGCCACCGCATTATGACCGTACCACCACTGAACCAAGGCATCTTTTGCTCCTGAATAAATAGAGTAGGATTTCCAGCTTGTGAAAGATAACGGAATTTCTAAGTTATTAAAGATATGAAGCATGGCTACAGCGATCCAGGTACCGATATAGAACCAAATCGCAACGTAAAGGTGTCGAACTCTTCTTTTTGCAATCGTTCCGAACATATTAATTCCGAAAACTACCCATGAAATGGTAATGAGAATGTCAATAGGCCATTCGTGTTCTGCATATTCTTTTGAAGCATTGATTCCCATTAAAAAGGTGATGACAACGCTTACAATCATGATCTGCCATGTCCAGAAGTGGATCCAGGATAATGTATCACTGTACATTCTTGTTTTTAATAACCTCTGCATGCTGTAATAAGCGCCACAGAAAAATGAATTACAGACAAAAGCAAAAATAACGGCACTTGTATGCAGCATTCTTATCCTTCCGAATCCCAATGCTCCTTGTGTATTGATCAATCCCTGAATATTTCCCGATGCTAAGCTTTTAATAGTGGTATCATCCGTTCCGAATAAAAACTCAGGAAGTTCCGGGTAAAAAAGCATCAATGCTGCCGTAAGACCAAGTAAAAATCCTACCAAACCAAATGCAATCGTAGCATACAGGAATGCCCTGACGATGTTATTGTCATAATTAAATTTTTGCGTCTCCATAATTCAAGTGTATATTGACTGAAGTGATATTTCTCTTTTACAATAAGATTTTGTAAATAAAAATTTTAACCTAAATCATAAAAAAAGTAAATATCATGTAGCGTAATAATGTTTTGCCAAAGGTATTCACTAACTTTGTGTAAGTCTAATAGATATACTTCTAAAGTATACCGAAAACTACTAAAACCGGCACAATGAAAATTTGCAGTCAAAACATAAGGAAAATTAGGAGGAGTAAGGATCTTACTCAGGAATATATGGCTTTTGAAATGGGTATTTCACAAAAAGCTTACTCTGATATTGAAAACGCCAAAGTGAAGATCAATCTGGAAATTCTTACGAAGATCTCGGATATTCTGGATATTAAGCCCTCTGAAATATGCAGCATTTCTCATAAATGTGCCAACGATTTTGAAGATAAATATCAAGGCCTTTTGGAGTATATGAAAAAGAATGATATTTCTATTCCGAAAGAATATCTATAAAAAATTAACCCTTCAAGATTTTTAAAACCTTGAAGGGTTAACTGAATGTATATTAAAAGCCATAAGTTCCTAGCCCAGATAATAACGGTTATTCCGCAACTGCATTGGAGGGACTATTAAATGTCTTGTATAGGAATTATATTTTTCAGGTGAAGAGTTTTTGATTTAAATTATTAAAAATTAATGATCAAAAACAAAGAAGAATAAAATAAAAAAACCACCCTTTAAAAGGATGGTTTTCGTAGACCCACAGGGATTCGAACCCCAGATGACTGAACCAAAATCAGTAGTGTTACCGCTACACCATGGGTCTTTGTTTATTTCAGTGGTGCAAATTTACAGCTTTTTTCATTACATGCAAAAACTTTTTAAACTTTTTTTTAATTTTACTGTGCTTTTTTACCCAAGACAATCATGCTGATAAACTTCAATAATCTCAATATTAATCAATTATCTTTTGAAACGGAATTTGAACAGAAAATCAAAAAATTCCTGGAAGAATGGTTTTCCGGATCGGATACGGTAAAGGTACAAACTTCCGGTTCGACGGGCATTCCCAAGATTTTTGATATTGAGAAAAATAAAATGATCAATTCCGCCGACATGACTTGCAATTTTCTTGGATTAAAAGAAGGTGATACTGCCTTGATTTGCCTTCCGGTAGAGTATATTTCAGGGAAAATGATGATTGTAAGATCAATAGTGAAAAAATTAAAATTAATTATTACTGATCCCTCTACAAAGCCTTTACAATATATCAATGATGAGGTTGATTTTTGTGCAATGACACCACTCCAGGTTGAAAATTCTTTGGACAAGCTGTATTTAATTAAAAATTTAATCATTGGCGGGGCTGCCGTTTCCGAAAGTTTGAAAATCAAAATTGCTGAAACATTCCGATCTTCCAACTCCTCATGCCGGATATTTGAAACTTACGGAATGTCTGAAACGCTTTCTCATATTGCTTTGAAGCAAATTTTTCCTTTGACTGAAGATTATTTTAACGTTTTTGAAAATGTGACTATTTCTAAAGACGAAAGAGGATGCCTTAAAATTTTTGCACCCAATCTGAATGCTGAGGTTTTGCAAACTAACGATTTAGTTGAAATTAAGTTTGACAATAAACAATTTAGATTTTTGGGACGAATCGATAACGTAATTAATTCCGGAGGAGCGAAAATTTTTCCTGAACAATTAGAATCATTAGTGAAGAAAAAAATTCCGAATGAAGTTGTATTTTTAGGGTTGAATGATGAAAGTTTGGGACAAAAATTGATATTGATAATTGAAGGAGAAGAATCGGAAGATTTGATTGAAAAAATTTCAGTAATACCGTTTGAGAAAAATTTTCACAAGCCGAAAGAAATTATTTTTATGGAAAATATTCCAAGAACCCCCAATGGAAAAATAAACAGAATCGAATTAACTAAAGTTATCGGTAATAAATAATCGGCATAAAAATTCCCGTCTTCTGGAGGGATAGCGAAAATTCAAAGAGTTTTTGACAGGGTGGTTAAAAGCACAATAAT
>CBFGVN010000492.1:0-2842 GCA_965651845.1 uncultured Chryseobacterium sp.
AATAACTGCATTTCTCATTTGTTTTGCTGTAATCTTTCCTGATGCCACCGCCCTGGCTTCCGCTTCTGAGGCTCTTTTTGCATCTGTTCCTTTTACGCCATCTCCGTAATCATTTGCATAATTTGACAAAATTTGGTACAACAAAGTTACTAAAAGTGCTAAAGCAAAAATTCTCCAGTCCCAGATTCCACCTTCACCGTAAAGCCTCCATTTTGCAATGAAAGCTCCCATGATAATTCCGCTCAATGAAAGCGGTAATGTTCGTAGCCTTGCGGCTTTTATCCAATCAGTCATACATTTATAATTGATAAGCGATGATTGATAAATGATAACATCAATCATCATTTATCAATTATCATTTATATTTTTAAGATATCCATTGATTTTCTCCGAAGTCCGGTTTTCTTTTTTCCAAGAATGCGTTTCTTCCTTCTTTTGCTTCCTCGGTCATATATGCCAAACGGGTTGCTTCTCCTGCGAACACCTGCTGGCCGACCATTCCGTCGTCTGTAAGATTCATCGCGAATTTCAGCATTCTGATCGATGTAGGAGATTTTGCTAAAATTTCCTGTGCCCATTCGTAAGCAGTGTCTTCCAATTCGGCATGAGGAACCACTTTATTTACCATTCCCATTTCAAATGCCTCCTGAGCGGAATAATTTCTTCCTAAAAAGAAAATTTCACGAGCTTTTTTCTGTCCGACCATTTTCGCAAGATATGCCGAACCATAGCCACCATCAAAGCTGGTAACATCTGCATCAGTCTGTTTAAAAATAGCGTGTTCTTGGCTTGCTAACGTCAAATCACAAACCACATGAAGAGAGTGACCTCCACCAACTGCCCATCCGGGAACAACCGCGATTACAACTTTCGGCATAAAACGGATCAAACGCTGCACTTCTAAGATATTTAAACGATGTCTTCCGTCATCACCTACATACCCCTGATGACCTCTCGCCTTTTGGTCCCCTCCGCTGCAGAAAGCCCAACCTCCGTCTTTTGGACTTGGCCCTTCTCCTGAAAGCAAAACAACACCTATCGAAGAATCTTCGTAAGCGTCATAAAAAGCGTCGTATAATTCTGAAGTAGTTTTTGGTCTGAAAGCGTTGCGAATTTCCGGTCTGTTGAAAGCGATTCTCGCTACGCCATTACATTTTTTGTATGTAATATCTTCGTATTCTTTGGCGGTTTTCCACTCGATCATTTTTGTAAAAATTTTTCTCAAAGATACGGAATTGCAGAGAATTTTAACATTGATTTTTAATGATAAATCGTGAAAAGTTTGTTGTAAAATTTAGATTAATTTTAACGCAAAGTACACTAAGTTTTATTATTAAATTTTTGTGGATATTTTCCGTTCGCAAAGGCATTACATTCAGCAAAGATTGTGGATATTCTTTAATAACAAAGAAAAAATGTGATGCCTGTCATTCTGACGAAGGGAAGAATCTATTATCGATAATTTTCAGAAAGAAATCTAATGTTAAGAGAAAGGTTTTAGGCTAAAGCCAAATTGGATGTTAGCTATTTAAAACGGGCTAAAGCCCGTCCTATTGAATAAAAAAACCGAAACAAAAATGTTCCGGTTTATATTTAAATTCAATGGTTTTGAAATTATTTAGCTGGTTGTTTTGATAATTCAGCTTCTTTAGCTTTCATTTCATTATACTTAGCTGTATTTTTTGTAATACTGTAGATTTCTTTTAGCATCTGAACAGCATTAATATCTGTCGGCGTTGCCTGATACCATTTCTCTGCAAAAGGTAAAGCTTTGTTGAATCTTTCTTTTCTTGCATCGATTAATTTTGTAGCATCATCCGGCTTAGTTTTTCTAAGGGTCTTGATTTCAGCTACAGCTTTTTCATCATCACCGATTGCTGTATACACCAAATTCTGATAAGCATTGGAGAAATCCGGTTTCAACTCGATAGCTTTCTGGAAAGATGCGATTGCCTCGTTTGCTGTTGCAGGATTTTTAGATTGAAGAACACCTAAGTTGTACCAGTTTGTGGCATCATTAGGGTTTTTAGCCAATTGCTCTTTCAGATTCTGCATAAATTTGTCTGTGTTCCCAGATGCATACAATGCAGTTCCCTGATATTCTTTCAGCTTAGTGCTGTTCGGGAATTTTGCTAATCCTTTTTCGATGATTGCTAAAGCTTCGTCATTTTTCTTAGCATTTAACAATAATGTTGACAAAGTTTCATACAAATCCGATTCTACACTTGGAGTCTGCTCGGTTTTGAAATCTGTATAATCTCCTCCCGATTTTTTCAACAATTCCCAAGTTGCTTTGTCATAGTTTGCAACCTGACCTGTTTTTTTGTCTTTAGCAGTATAATTTGTTTCAACACCGGTGTATCCTGAGTTGATCAAATCTGTATATATTTTAGTGGCCTGATCGATATTATTTGCCAAAGCATAATTAAGACCCGCATAATACATATATACTTTATTATCCTGCCCGTTTGTTTTCAGTAAGTTATACACTTCCATGAACTTAGGACCCGCCACAGCATAGTTTTTTGCATTATATGCGTCCATTGCCGCTTTGTTAGCTTCTTGTAGCTGAGCGTTCACATCACCTTTCTGTCCGAAAGCAAAAGCTGATGCTACGATAGCCATACCTAAAATTAGCTTTTTCATAATCACTATTTTATATTAATTGTACAATATTATTCTTCCGAATCAGAGTTCTCAGTTTCCTCAGCCGGGTTTTCGTTTTCCGTTTGAGGTGTTTTTGTATTGTTTTCCTGGTTATCAGTTATCTGCGAGGAGGCGAAGAAGAAGAACCTGTCGGTCGTCTCCGGGCTGTGCCTGCGGTACGACAACGGGCACCGGG
>CBFGVN010000493.1:0-2829 GCA_965651845.1 uncultured Chryseobacterium sp.
CTCTATAATATCGAGTGCTGACAGGCTGCCTTTGGATAACAACTGATTACAGACGTCTTTTTTCTCAGGGTATTTCAAATTAATAAGGTCGGTGTATATTCTTTTATAGTCAGGTGTTTTTTCTTCCTGCCTTATTCTTGTTTTTGTATGGGATGATATTTGTTTATCCATTTATATAAAGTCGTTTTTGGAATTTTATATTCTTCTGTGATTTGCCTTTTGGTTTTAGTTCCATTTTCCATCTGTTCTAATATAAAATCCACAATCTCTCTGGTGTAAATATTTTTCCTGTAATGCGGAAGTAAGGATTTTGTATTGGCTATACTATTATAATGAGCATTGGATTGGGGAGCATATAAGATCAGATATTGTGAATACACCCTAAAAAAATCGTACTCCAGTAAAGTACTTAGTCTCAGCAACGTTTCAGTATCCAGGGATTTCTGGGATTGCATTACCTCCCATTCCTCGCTGGTACATTTTAAAAATTTACATATACGGAGTGCATCTATTCTTTTTTCTTCAACTCGCTTGCTCACAAGATCTCCTATATGGATGTTTTTAAGGTCAAGAATCATGTGCAAAATATTTTTTATTACTTTTTTTAATCAGACATATCTTTTTTCAGGTACAATTTTCTCTTGTGTTTATAGAATAATTAACCTGATTTATAGTATTCTTTCAATACTTACACTACTTTCAGGGGTTCCGCCAAAATTATAACTGCTGATCGACCACGATGAGCCATCCAGCACCAGACGAAATGTTATATCATTATTCACATCCAGAAACAATACACCGTCGGCAGAAGCAAGATAAGTTCCTACATTGATAAAAGGTGATGCTTTACCTGACATATATGCTTTCTCTACTCCATTGACAACCACAACAATGGTGATTCGGGCTCCGTTAAAATCGAACCCGGCTGTAAAGCCACTGAATAATACGTTAAAGTTGATTCTGTACAACCCTTTCTGCCTAATTCTAAAGGTTTCAGAATTTCTCACGACAGATAAATAATCAGAAAATTGGGAACTGTTGCCGGGAACAGAAAATTTCAGATTATCAGAGCTGCAGAGCTGCAAAAGCTGTCCGAAAAGATCAGAAGTTGAAAGACAGGTCATATTAGTACTGTTAATACTCGCCCTCGTCCAGGTTGTCGAGCTGTTTTTGGTATTGAATGCATTTTCCCATTTTGTTCCGTCATAGACCTTGGCAATGCTTTCTGCTTTATTGTACATCAACATAGCTTCCATCGATGCATCATCATCATATTTATCAGGTTGCGAAGCATTGTATTTCGGGAGTATTGTTTCATTTTCTGCAACAGGAAATATGACTACTTTTTGACCGGAATTCCGGAGTTCCAACTGAGTATGACTGCTCGAAACTGATGCTCCCCCTATGACGATCTGGGAATTTGCCAAGGAGAATCCCAACGAGCATATTATTGTTAAATATTTTTTCATGTGTTTAATTATTATTGGGATTATCTTAATTTTTGAATATTGACAAAAGTTTCCGTATGATCCACGGAATTTGAAAAGGTAGATAATACAGAATCTGTATTTACTGCCGCCTGAAGCCTGATCCTTGAATTTGCAGGCAATGTGACCGAGGCAGATACACTTGCACTTTTATTTCCTCCTTGTCCCAAATCGATAAAAACTCCTCCATACAGCTTGGTTTCCTCAAATGCCAGAGTAGACCAGGTTGTTCCGCCATCATAGCTCACATCGATACTTACCCAAAATGTAGCGTCCTTCCCTAGAGAACCTAATGAAAAGCCCCCAAATCCGGTCACTCCGGAAATATGATAGAGTCCGCCTTGCGGAATCTGGATAACATTGTCACTGCCGTTTGTTGACATTGTTGTACCCAGGTTATTGACCAATAGCTGAGATCTCGCTATCACAGGAGAAAGTGAAATGGTCTGCTTGCTGTTGCTGCCAAAAAGTGCTAAAACACTACAGGTACTTACCGTAATAGGTGTAAATGGCGGAAAGGGATTGGGCACTTGTATACCAAGACAATTCCATGTTTTGGAAGCATCGGCTTTTCTTCTCGTAAGGAAAGGATTGTACCACCCGCCAAGCTGAAGTGCAGGAATCCAGGTCGTACCGTCATATTTATAATACTGTTTATCTTCTTTATTGTATAAAACAGCTCCTTCCAAAGCAGGTTCATCATTAAAATAATCTTCAACCGCATTATTATATAAAGGAAAGGTGGTAATATCCTCTGCGCGGGTAAAAATAGCACCTTTGGTGGCATCTTTTATATCTAGTAAAGCATTGGGATGAGCAGAACCAGCGGTCTTGGAGATCATGACCTGTGCATCAAAAAAAGTTGCAACCATTAAAGCTGCAGCCAATATGTATATTTTAGAGTGCATATTATAAAAATTAATGGTTTATAAAACAATTTTTTCGAAGATCAGCTCTCCCGTACCGTAGGTATTATTATTTTGAAAGCTTGTCGATGAATTCACCAGGGGTGAAAATCCTGACTGCATAAAACCTTGCAAACGGAATTTTTCACCTGCATTAACCTGCAGAACGATAGATCCGTTAAAAACAGGCGAATATCCGAGGTCATCGTTATCACTTGTAAAAGATTTAGAATCAATTGTTGAAAATACGGCAGGTGCTGCAACTGATGATTTTTGGAGTCTCAATTGAATTTCATCCGTATTCAGTCCGTTGAAAGTTGCATAGGATCTGTAGGTAATCCTGTACACTCCCGTTTCATTTACAGTTACAACATTCGACGCCAGGGAAAGATGAATAAAGCTTCCCTGAAAAACTGAACTTCCATTGTTAGCAAGCG
>CBFGVN010000494.1:0-2829 GCA_965651845.1 uncultured Chryseobacterium sp.
AAAAGAATCAATAAAGGAAATTGAAATTTCTGATGCGGTCGGAAGACCCATTTTAAAAGGTAAAAATACAAACAGCATAAATACTTCAACTTTAGCAAAAGGAGTCTATTTTATAAAAATAACTACGGAATCAAATAAAGTAGTTTTTAAAAAAGGAATTAAAAATTAAAAACAGATGAAAAAAAGTTTATTATTCTTATCCCTAATGGCTTCATTGGGGATAAAATCCCAAATCGTCAATATTCCTGACGCTAATTTTAAAGCGAAGCTTTTATCTTCTTCGCAATCTAATAATGTTGCAAAAAACTTGAATGGAAATTATTTTGCGATTGATGCGAATAATGACGGACAAATACAGCAGAGTGAGGCGGAACAAGTGGGAGAATTAACACTTATAGATGATGAGACAACTTCTATAGATGATATTTCAAGCTATCAGGGTATTTTATCTTTTAGTAATATTCAAAAAATGAAAATAGAAAATTTCGTTGGACCTGCAACACCTTTGGATATTTCTAATCTTAATTCTTTAACAGATGTTGACATTCTTAGTTCTTATCCTATTGTCTTTTCAGGAACACCTGTTTTAAAAAATGTCAGCATTAATATCCTTAGTGATCTTACTTCTCCATCTGCAATAAGTACTTTTAGTAACACATTGGCCTCACTAGAATCCATAAACAGTTTGGAAAAATTGGTATTGCGCTATCAAGGTAATAATATAATTGTGCCATTATCATTTAATTTAAATAATCATTCCAATTTAAAGGAAGTAATTATTGATAATATTGGACTAACTAAATTAGATTTGAATCATTGTAATCTTCTAAATTCAGTGAGTATTTCTGATTCCTATTTTGAAGAAGTGAATATCAGTTATTCACCAGCTATCATTAGTTTTTTGGCGAATTTTACATATGTTAATAAGCTTGTAGCAGATAACTGCCTAAACCTACAAACAATTTCTATTCACAAAACTCCAACTTTAACTATAAATAATTGTCCCCAACTTAGTGAAATCAATATTCGGGATCTTGGAAAAGATGCTACTACCACTCCGATTGCAGCAATAAATTGTCCCAATATTAAAACACTTACGTTAGGTTATCACTATCCATCATTTGATGCTACTCCTTTTATTAATCTGGAACACCTATCATTGAACACCTATAGTCCTTTTGCAAATGACCCTGCCTTTAATGATGACTTACAGAACCTTACAATAAATAATAATGTAAATCTAAAAACACTGTATATTGTAAATTATAAAAAAATAAACCATGTAAATTTTAACGGTTTGACAAAGCTGGAATCGGTTGGATTCAGCGTAAACTATAATCCAAATATGGTTGCGCCATTTGATTATTCTACAGATTTTTTACAATCATTAAACATACAAAACTGCCCTCTATTAACCACTATTTCATTATCTGAACAGAAGGGATTAAAGACGGCAGTAGTCAAAAACTGCCCAAAATTAATATCCTTTATCCCAGCTTCTTCCAATCCAACACCTAATTCGTTGGAAAGCTTAGAAATTGATAACTGTGCTCTGCTAAATGATGTAGCTGTTTCTAATGCTAAGCTTACGAGCTTAAAAATTCTAAATTGCCCGGCATTGCAAGTATTAGTTGCATGTTATAATTTACTGACTTCTGTAAATTTAACCAATTCAACCGCTTCAATAAAAGAGCTAGTTTTGTCTCATAACAATCTGACTTCTTTTAATAATGTTTTGTCATTCCCTAATTTAGAATCCCTTTATTTGGGGGGAAACAAGATTGTAGACTTAGACTTATCCAATCATAATAAAATTAGTCTCTTTGAATATGTAGATCAGGGTTATTATTATCCTGGTCCTCAGGTTAACCCTCCTACATTTTTAAAAACGGTAAATCTAAATGGCTGTTCAAATTTAGAAAGTGTGAATTTAGAATCATCTGTTTTAGAAAAAGTATTTCTAAAAAATGGGAAAAATGAAGGACTGTTAATTTTCAATTCTCCTAGTCTTCAATATATTTGTTGTGATGATAGTGAAGTTTCAGCAGTTCAAGACATGCTATCACAAAATGGCATCACCAGCTGCAATATCAACACCTACTGCAACTTCACCCCCGGCGGCAGCTACAACACCATCACCGGAACCGTAAAATTTGACGAAAACAACAATGGATGCGATACAAATGATGAAGTTTTTGAACACATGAAACTGAAAATAAATGATGGAACAATAACCGAAGAAACTTTTGTAAAAAGCAACGGAAAATATGATTTCTATACCCAAGAAGGAAATTTCACGGTAACCGCAGAACCCGAAAATCCATCATTATTTACTGTGACACCATCTACTTTTACGACCAACTTCGCTAATAATAACAATAATATTTCTACTCAAAATATTTGTGTCACCAAAAACGGAAATGTAAAAGACCTGGAAATCATTTTTGCCCCTGTTACAGATGCAAGACCGGGATTTGATGCCGTTTATAAGCTTATCTGGAGAAACAAAGGAAACACTATCCTCTCCGGAACAGCCAATCTTAATTTTGATGCTTCTAAAATGATATTCATTTCCTCTACAGTGTCTTCTACTCTTTCCGGGAACCAGCTGACATTCAATTTTACGGATTTAAAGCCTTATCAGAACACAGCTTCAGAAATAACTTTTAAAATAAATGCCCCAACATATCCTACAAACCCCGTGAATATTGGAGATTTTCTAAATTTCACAGCAAACGTAACTCCTCTTTCAGGAGACAGCAATTCCGATGACAACTCGTTTAGTTTTAAGCAGACAGTTGTAGGATCTTATGATCCGAATGACATTAC
>CBFGVN010000495.1:0-2792 GCA_965651845.1 uncultured Chryseobacterium sp.
TATTTTCTTCTCTTCCAAAAGAGTCTTACAATCCTTCTCTTTTTTTGGATCATAAACATGATATTTCGTTTCCCATTCTTCCAATTGGTACAAAATCGGCAACAAAGCCAATCCCTTTTCCGTCAACGAATATTCCACTCTCGGAGGAATTTCTTTAAACTCTTCACGAATCACTAATCCATCAGCTTCCATTTCTCGCAGCTGGTCTGTAAGAACTTTTCTGGAAATCACATTGATGCGCACGACAAGCTCTCCAAAACGTAATTTGCGGTCTTTAATCACCAATACAATGATCGGTTTCCATTTGCTTCCCAAGGCAGACATTGCTTTACCAAGAGGACAGCTGTATTCCATTAATTCGTTCTTTTTCATGTTGACTTATTTAAAATTGATTTAAAAATTAAATCACAAAAGGCACAAAAATTATATTGGATGATCTGCAAAGATTCCCATCCGTTACTTTTATGTTACTAATTTAAGTTACTACAAAGTTACCACTTTTTTTCTATGTAAGATACAAATATGAACTATTATTAGTTACTTTGTGTAACAATTATAAAATATAAATTAAAAAATGAACACAGAATCATTATTTAAACCTTTTCAATACAAAAATTTAAAACTAAAAAATAGAATCGTAATGGCTCCGATGACGAGAGCTCAATCAGACAGCGGAGTGCCAACTCAGAAAATTGCAGATTATTATGCAAGAAGAGCGGCTTCGGAAGTTGGATTGATCCTTTCAGAGGGAACTGTAATCAACAGACCTGCGTCAAAAAACATGCAGAATATCCCTGATTTCTACGGAACAGGAGCATTAAACGGATGGAAAAACGTAATCGATGCCGTTCATGAAAACGGAGGAAAAATGGGACCACAGATCTGGCATGTCGGAGATACAAGAAATTCTCCTGATTATCCGTTGGAGGATATGGAAAAAGCTTCTACAATGACGTTGGAAGATATTCAGGATACGATTACACAGTTTGCAGCTTCTGCAAAAGCAGCCAAAGATCTGGGATTTGATGTGGTAGAAATCCACGGGGCGCATGGTTATCTGATCGACCAGTTTTTCTGGGAAGTGACCAATACAAGAACCGATGAATACGGCGGAAAAAATATCAAAGAAAGAAGCCGTTTTGCGGTAGACGTTGTAAAAGCGATCAGAGCAGCAGTAGGAGAAGATTTCACGATCATTATCCGTCTTTCACAGTGGAAACAGCAGGATTATTCTACAAAATTGGCGAATACTCCGGAAGAAATGGGAGAATGGTTATTACCATTAAAAGAAGCAGGAGTTGATATTTTCCATTGCTCACAGCGCCGCTTCTGGGAGCCTGAATTTGAAGGTTCTGACCTGAATTTTGCAGGCTGGGCAAAGAAAATCACCGGCCAGCCAACTATTACCGTAGGATCAGTAGGTTTGAAAGGTGATGTGATGGGTGCCTTTTCCGGACAGGGAACAGAAAAAGCTGATTTAACAGAACTTACCCGCAGATTAGAAAGAGGAGATTTTGATTTGATAGCAGTGGGAAGAGCGTTATTACAGGATCCTGAATGGGCAAAAAAAATTAAAGAAGAGAATACGGAAGCACTTCAGGATTTTAAAGCTGAAAGCATGGGAGTATTGTATTAAAAATTAATTGTTAATGGTGAATCTGCTTTGTTGTCAATTTGATTTTTACAACTTTTCTGAATTGACGATTACTATTCACTGGCAAAGCAACATTCACTATTGACAATTTCATATATCTTGATTACCTATTTAAATTTTTAAACAAAACCGCCTTAGGAAAATTTCTTGAGGCGGTTTTTTGTTTTTATGCTGAATAATTTTTAAACATTTTATAAAACAAAACCACTTCCTAAAATTAGAAAGTGGCTTTTTTAACAGATTTAAATATCTAAAATTGTCATCTTCTAATGACAAGAGTGATCTTTTTACAAACCAATATTTTTAGTTGGTCTTAATTGCTTTTTAATGCTTTTCGGAAGTGCATCTTTGTGAACCAAAATCGCTGTTGATTTGTATTCTATGTAAGGTTTTGTTGCATACAGATATCCTTCGAAATCATTGGTAACACCCCAAGAATTCTTCACCATATAATATTCTTTTCCTGTCTGATCTTTTGCCAATCCTACGATGTGCATTCCATGGTCATCGGTTGTAGAAAGGTTATTCAACGCTTTCTGACGCATATCTTCTGTGATGGTTTTGTCTTTTTTCGGTTCTGTGAATAATGTTCCTTTGTTTTCCGCATTAATTTGGTCTAAATCCATATCAGGAACATAAGCCACACCATTTTTGTAAGAAAAATATGGTTCCGAAACATCTGTTGCCCAGCCTACGGAATACCCTTTGTTCACAGCATTATCAATAATTGCAGTTAAGTCTTTCATCGGAACATTCCAGTCGGAATCGTGGCTCCAGTTATCAGGAATCGGAACTACGAATTTCTGATAATATGGATAATCTTTATATGATGAAATTTCTACATAATCTTCAGGATTAATTCCTACAACTTCCTTTGCAAAGGTTTGGGGAGTGTAATTTTTTCCTTCATAGGTAAAATTTGAAGGAACTTTTCCTAAATAATCATCTAAAATGGCATCAACAGCAGACATCCAGTTGTCCGTAAGCTTTCCCTTTTGGGAAGCCTGCACCAAGCTGTCTAGAACCGGCTTTAGTTTACCCTGCATTTCAGAGAAATTATTGATGGTCTGTCCTTGTTTTAGCCCTGTATAAGCATCCTGAGGAACTGCCCCGTACTTTTTGTACATATTGATTACAT
>CBFGVN010000496.1:0-2778 GCA_965651845.1 uncultured Chryseobacterium sp.
TCTGTCTGATAAAAACAATAGGCCGTTTTCCGGGTAAAACGATATTGAACGCAGATAAATCCGTGTTTTGTGCTAATAATTCATGGATGATTTTATTGAGAAATTTCAAGACGTTTTATAGCTTTTATAATTTTCTAACTCTTCAGCAATAATACGATTATATTCTGATTGTTTTTCCTCCACCATACCATTCTTTGTTTCACCGTCATAAGACCGCTGAAAATCCTGATATTGTTTAAGGATTCTATTATAAATACCTTGAAAATATTTATCAAAATCGGAAGATGTCTTTATTTTTTCTGAAATCTCTTTTCTTAATTTTCTTGCAAAAACTTCAGCAACATCAAAATGTTTCTGCTCATGCAACAATACATAATCGTTGATGCGTTTTACATCTTTCCAGGATTTATCTTCATTGAAAACCGTCTGAACTTCAATTTTTATAGGAGCTTTAGGATTTGAAGATTTTTCGTAAGAATAGATCCACCCACAATTGGTGTAGGCGACAACATTATCTCCTCCTCTCCTGTTTATTTTACTTTTAAAATTGTTCCAGTTTAATTTATTTCCCTCTTCCCAAAGTATTTTCTGACCCAATAAAACATTGGAAATCAGAAAACAAGCCGCAAAAATCCATTTCATTTATTTACTCAACTACAATTGTTTTGGTGATCCAGTTGCTGCCACCGTTCCAGAATTTAAATGTGTATGTACCAACTTGTTGCGGACTAAAATTAATCTGCCCCGGTGCCGTATAACTTCCCTGTGCACACGGCCCGTTGGTGATGTATTTATAAGCCGTTACTGTTCTTGTGGAACTGTCGGTATGAATATAATCGTACCCGTAAAAACCCTCACAATGAGACGGATATGTAGAATAAGTCTTAATACTCTGAACGCTAAAAACGTCCATGGTATCATTCACTATTTTCACACTGTCGATTTTAATTTTATCTATAGACTCAATAGTCTGATAATCGTCATCGTCATTACATGAAGTAATCGATAATCCTAAAACCAGTGAAAAAAAACCAAAATATAAAAGCTTTTTCATAACAACAAAATTTTGATTATCAATAAATTTTTCTGCAAAAATTATTCCTTAATTATGTTAAATTAAGAATTAAAATTACCTTTTGATACATAGACAACTTTCTTCGTATCAAAAAATTCTTCATCAAAATAGTTTTTAAGACTGAAAATTTCACATTTTATTCCGGCAAGCTCTTCTGCAAGGTCTCCGCCTTTTAAATATAAAATTCCGTTATGTTTGGGATTAAATTGTTCTTTTTCAAATTTGCCTTTCAACCATCTTAAGAATTCCGGCATCTGCGTTACTGCACGGCTTACTATAAAATGGAATTTTTCCTTTAATTTTTCTGCTCTTCCATGAATTGCAGTTACATTTTTCAAGCCAACACCTTCTGCTACAGCATTTACTACACTTATTTTTTTACCGATGGAATCTATTAAAGTAAAGGTAGATTCCGGAAACAAAATAGCCAGAGGAATCCCCGGAAAACCACCACCGGTTCCGATATCCAGGACTCTTGTTCCGGGTGCAAATTCCATTACTTTTGCGATTCCCAAAGAGTGTAAAATATGTTTTTCATACAAAGATTCCATATCTTTTCTTGAAATCACATTGATTTTTTCATTCCATTCATGGTATAAATTCTCCAACTTATTGAACTGATCAATCTGAGTTTCTGTAAGATTCGGAAAGTATTTTAGTAGTAACGTTATAGACATGCAAATTATTATAAAAAGCAAAAATAAGTTTTTATTTCAACTTTTGAAAGGTTGGAAGTCAGGAGATAGAAGCTGGAAGTTCCTATACTTTGAGAATATTTTTAATTATCGCCCTATTTCTGCTTCTGACTTCCATCTTCCAGCCTCAAAAAACAGTGTTCACAAAAATTTCCCGGAGAACGGTTTTTTTATATATTTGTTCAAATGCAAAAAACTATATGAGCAAACTTTCAGATAGAGTACAAAGACTTGGTTACTCACAAACTTTCGTAATGTCGAATAAAGCTAGAGAAATGAAAGCCAACGGAATAGACGTTATCAGTTTAACTTTGGGCGAGCCCGATTTCGATGTTCCCGATAATATCAAACAGGCAGCTTTCGACGCCATCAATCAAAACTACAGTCACTACTCTCCTGTTCCCGGATTTTTAGAACTTCGTGAAGCCATCTCTTACAAGCTTAAAAGAGATAATAATCTAGAATACAAACCAACGCAAATTTGTGTTTCAAATGGTGCAAAACAGGCTATTTTAAATATTTTGGCAGCACTTCTCAACGATGGTGATGAAGTGATTCTTCCCAATCCGTATTGGGTAAGCTATGATGAAATGGTGAAAATGATGGGCGGAACTTCAGTGATGCTTCCAACCTCATATGTTACTGATTTTAAGATCACTGCCGAACAACTGGAAGAAGCTATTACCGATAAGACAAAAGCTGTTTTGTTCAGTTCGCCATGTAATCCTTCCGGTGGATATTATACATACGATGAATTGAAATCCCTGGCAAAAGTGATTGCAAAATATCCTCATGTAACGGTAATTTCAGACGAAATTTACGAGTATATCAACTACGAAACGAAAACAACTTCCATCGCCCAATTTCCTGAAGTTTATGAGCAGACTGCCGTAATTAACGGAATGTCAAAAGCTTTCGCGATGACAGGCTGGAGAATCGGGTATTCCGCATGCCCGGAATGGCTGGCTAAAGCTTGTGAAAAAATTCAGGGACAAATGACCAGCGGAG
>CBFGVN010000497.1:0-2773 GCA_965651845.1 uncultured Chryseobacterium sp.
TGTCTGAATCTGCAGATCTGTTTTGGAAGCTTCCAAAGGCATCTGTTTCTGACTTCCGATAAAAGCCGCCAGTTCATCTGATTTTACTTCGTAATCCGGTGTGTAAACAATTTTACTTGCAGGAGGAAGAATGCTCCCATTTTCGGAATTGATAATCGCTTTGGAGTTCTCAAGAGAAAACACCCCAAAGCTCGGAACTGTAACGGTTCCAAACTGTTTCAAATATTCTAAAATGTAAGCTGAAATATTCATTTGGTGGCAAATTTATAACTTTTTCATGACTTTTTGAGAGATTTATTTTTTATGAACGGGAGTTTAAAATAGTTTTAAATTTTATTGATTTTCAAATTGACAGTACAAGTTTATTATTGATTGAATTTCTTTATTTTAAAGGCAAAAAGTTGGTTTTGAGAATCTCAGCGATTAGTGAGAGCGGATTTATTTTTTATAATTAGAAACAATATCCTTTTTGATTGCGGCCGAAGCAAAGCGAAGGTTGTAACCAAAAACAATAAGCCTTGTCAAGGTTTAAAACCTTGACAAGGCTTGACAAATAAAAAGTAAGGTCGCTATTTTGATTAACAAATTTTGTGAATGGTGACTGAGGTTCTCGAAGTCCTGTTTTTAAGTTTTGGCTAAAGCCAATTGATTGAATTATTATTTTTGAAAACGGGCTAAAGCCCGCTCCTATTGATACAACAAAAAAGACTGCCGAGGCAGCCTTAAAAAATCTAACTTTTACTTTTTACTATAATTTATTAAATATAGCCTGATTGATTACTGAACTTTCCAGCTGATCCCGAACATGAAATTGGTTCCGGCCTGGGAAAAATAGTAAGGAGTGCCGTCGTAAACGGCTCCGTTATTGACATACTTTTTATTGAAAATATTATTCACCAAAAGCTTCAAAGCAATGTCATTATTTTTGATTTTGAATTGATACTGTGCATTAAAATCCGTTAAAAGATAATCTTTCAGTTGTAGATTTTCATCTTCAGAATTATCCAGATATTGTTTTCCAACGTATTGATTCATCAAAGCAAACATGAAGTTTTTATTTGGACTGAATTTCAAGCCTAAATTCGCGATAATGTCGGGTGAGAAAGAAATTTGAGTATTTCCCAAATCTTTCGTTGTAGTTTCATTTTCGATTTTAAAATCTAAGTTTCTGTTGTTGCTGAAGCTGACATTTCCTGTAAGCTCCCATTGTTTCGAAAGTTTTGCCAGAGCACCCAATTCGATCCCGCTTCTGTAGCTTTTCCCGGAATTGGTTCTGATGAAAGCTCCAACATTGTTCAGTTCGCCATTCAAAACCAACTGATTAACGTAATACATATAATATAAATTGGCCGTAAACGACACTATTCCGAATTGTCTTTCAATACCCGCTTCAAAATCGTGTAATTTTTCTGCTTTTACATCATTGTTGGCTAATAAATCGTCTCTGTTAGGTTCGCGGTGCGCGTGTGCATACGAGAAGAAAACTTTCCCTCTTGCTATTTTATAATTAACCCCTAATTTTGGATTGAAAAATAACCAGTTTTTGTCCAGATTCGCTCCTTCATCGTCTCCGGCTGAAATAATTTTCGTGTCATAATCGATATTTCTCAACTGCAAATCTCCGAAGAATTCGAAATCATTCACTCTTACCAAAGCCTTTGCAAATCCTGCAACTTCGTTTTTCACAGAACGGTTTCTGTAATATTCGTGCTCATCAATCTGCGGGAAGAAAACACCGGTGACATTTCCAAAATGTCTTCCGTAGTATTGATTGGCGACGGCTCCGAAATTCACATCAACAATTCCTAATTTTCCATACAATGTAGAAACAATTCCGTAAAAATCATTATTCAGCCATTTTTTTCTGATAAAATCCGAATATTCTTCATTATTAAAATCCGGTAAATTGTATCTCGCAAAAGGATCTCCCTGCTTGTAGTTTTCATAATACCCTTTTCCTTTTGTATAATGTAAAGTTGTTTCCAGATTCCAGCGATCATTGAATTTCTGTTCCCAAAGTAACTGATAATGGCTTTGTCTGTAATTATCCGTTTCATTATCATAAAATCCAACAATATTTTCCCAATTGGAATCATAAATTGCTCCGGAATAATTGAACTTCGGGTCCATTTCCCAGGTTTTTCTATCGATTCCGTTCCAGGCCTGATACGTTTTTTCTTTTCCTCCAAAAGCCATCAGACGAATTCTGGTGTTCCCTTCTTCATATAAAGCTGTGAAATTGTAAGAATCCAGCTTAGAAAAAGCTCTGTCGATGTATCCATCAGAATTAATATGAGTATACCGTCCCATTACAGAAAGCCTGTTTCCCCAGAATTTCCCGGAACCTATTTCCGCAGAGTATTTATACGTATTAAATGAGCCGTAACTGTCATCTGTCTTAAAATAAAACTTCTCTTCCGGATCTTTGGAAAGTACATTAATACTTGCTCCAAATGCAGCTGCTCCGTTATTGGAAGTCCCAACCCCTCTCTGGATCACGATTTGCGAAGCAGAACTCGTTAAATCCGGAACATTCACGAAGAAAGTTCCCTGGCTTTCAGAATCATTGTACGGAACTCCATTCATCATCACATTGATAGCGCTTCCCGCAACTCCACGAATTCTGAAACCCGTATATCCGACACCATTTCCGGCATCAGAAGTAGAAATGATGGAAGTTTGGTTTTTAAGAAGAATAGGTAAATCCTGTCCCAAGTTTCTGTTGTCTACATCTTTGGCAACGTTGATGATTTCTTTAGCAACAGGAAGTCTT
>CBFGVN010000498.1:0-2769 GCA_965651845.1 uncultured Chryseobacterium sp.
TTTGAAATTAACCTGTATCCGCATAAACTCATTATTGCCCCACATCAGGCAGCGGAGATTTACATTTACTCGCGGAACTACCGCCTCATTTCAGCTTGCGTAATCAGTGGAAAAGCCGAGTGGATATATAAAAATAAAGCCACTGCTCTAACCCAGCGTGCCGGCATCTACCTGCAGAGATCGGATTATTTATTGGAAATGACAAATCATATGTATCGGGAGTATCAAAACTGGTTAAGGGGACTTTACCTCTATGAGGACATCAACCTTCAGGACTTCGCCTCAGAGCTTTCCAAAAAATACAGTGTTCATATAGAACTGGATGATCCAGGGCTAAAAGAGCACCGGATACGAACCGCCATAGAAGCCCGCACCTCTTTATTAACGGCACTCAACCGCCTTTGCCTGATTTCGCAGCTCAGCTATTATATAGACGAGCACAATACTATAAAACTAAAAGCAAAACTGGACAGCAACTGATGGCGACATACTTTCTGACCAAACTCTTGTACCCGAAAGGCAATTCCTTTATGACAAGGAACATATAAAAGGGCACTATAAAGATCCTCAGTTTTATTATTGATACAACAAACTTACATAACGCATGAAATTGATTTTTACCGCGCTTGCATTTCTCCTCCATCCTATAGCAGTGCAAGCGCAGCAAGACGTTACGATGCAATTTGAAAGAGAACTTAATGAAGGTCTGGAATGCTATGATCTGGAGGCCATGCTCGAAACCTGCCTCGAAGCAATTCAATTTAATCCCTTTATATTTCGCGAGGTCCGTGGGTGGTTCCCTATCAAACAAAATAACGAATATCATGTCATTTTTTGGGAGAATACTTTTCAGCCAACTGTCTTTGCCACATATATCTACGATAAGGCTTCGCAAACAGGAAAACTCGATACCACTAAGCGCGAGTTAAATCCTTTTGAAGCAGGAATCCTTCAAATGCTTGACCAGGCTGCCGCAGATCACAAAAAAGATACGCAATACCGCCACCTCCCCAATGCCAGGGAAGTGCTTATTCCTATTTCTACACCATACGGCAATAAGGTTTTTTGCATGCCCCGTCCCAGAGAACCCTATATGTTCATTCTGGGAAACGATGTCGAGTATGAATTTGACAGCCAATTCCGGCTCAATTCCAAAAAAGTCATTCACTCTAAAACAACATTTATATGTATAGACCCAGCAGAAGAAAATGAAGATCCCAAAAATATGATGGCAACACACCATCACCTGGGTGAAAAGCTACAGGGAATTTCCGCTACGGATATCGCATCACTTTGTCAATATGGTAACCAGTTCGAATGGGGAGCGTACGCGATTGTAGAAGAAAAAGTATCATATTCCCTGGAATTTGCAACAATGCACCTCTTCAAATGGCCGTCTGAGCATGCCGCAGATCTGAGAAAAAAATTAATTAATACCCCCGAAATTCAAACAATTCTGGAATGAGGAAAAATGTATTAGCAGCATTTCTATTCGCCCTTTCCTTACAAGCGGCTGCACAAAAAGATATTACCAAAGCCGAAGATAACCTGCTATGGCAGGCTTACAGATCCTGTCTGCTGGAGCTTACAGCCATCCACTCCAATCAGGTTTGTCCCGTAAGAAACCTCACACAGGTCGGAGTTCCTGCGGGAATACCCATCTTTGAAAGAGGGCAATACAAATATGTGTATTGGAGGCTCGATCCTCTGCCAAAAGTATATGCAACCGTATACTACAATAACAAGGCGGACAGAGAATCTGCAAAGTACGACGGTACCATCAGGGAATTCACCCCTTTGGAGGCCTTTGCTTTTAGGATCGTCGAAGCTGTTAAATCGGATATTGCAGCCGATCCTAATTTCAAATTTCTGCCCAACGCCTTTATTACCGTAACACCGGTCATCGAATCGGACAATTACCATGTCTATGTAACATGGAAAGCGCGGGAAGAAGGCATGGTTATTTTTGGCAATGATTATGACTATACTTTCGACAGTAACAGTATCATGCTTTCCAAAAGGAAAATCCACTCCAACATCAGTTACTCCTGCATCGACAGCGTAGATCAGGCGGCTCCTTTGAACAGGATCGGCTTCCATAGCCATGAAGGGCAAAACCTGCGGGGCTTTTGTGTCACCTGCCTGGAAACCGTTTACACTTTCTATAGCGTTTTAAAATGGAAAACATTCTACCTGACAGATCTCACGCATGTCTACGCGTTCGATCTGGCAACATCCAACTTAACACGGTTTACGCACGCAGAGTTTGAGAAAAACAACGCTTTTACTTTTAAATCGATTATTAAATGAGAGGATTGCTCTTTTTTTTCGGTCTGTTGATCTTCTTACCTCATGCCCGTGCTCAAACTGACGTGACAATCCCAATGGCCGCAAACATCATCCAGGGGAAGCACCTGGCACAACTTATATCGGCGGTTAGTGATGGCTTAGAAATCTATTATCCTAAAAAGCAGGGTCACAGATTGATAGGCTATTTCCCCGTCTTTGAGGACGACCGGTACAAACTTTTATACATCATCACAGAGCCTGAAATAATGGTGATAGGTTCCGTATCATTTGATCCCTACTTTGATTCGTCAAAGATTCGTATAGATACAGCTGTAAGGAAATTGAATGCCCTTGAATATGAAACCGCCGTTTTGCACATCACAGCTGTCAATGAATATTCATCAGATACTTCAAACAAAGTAACCTCCCAAAGCCACCTATTGGCTATTCCGATGATTTCAGCCTTTGGACGGAAAGTGT
>CBFGVN010000499.1:0-2755 GCA_965651845.1 uncultured Chryseobacterium sp.
TGAAAAATAAAGGAATAGAAGGTAGTATTACATTAGTTCCTATTAAAAATGAAAAAACAACTTGGGAGGTCAGTTTTAATGCGACTCATTATAAACCAGAAATTACTAAACTTTTAGAGAGAGCAGATACTACATTCAACATCCCGGTTGGTGGAATTGAAGGAGGGGCAGGAAATACAATTCAAGCTCACGCTGTAGGATATGCTCCTAATGCGTTCTGGGTCTATCAGCAAGTTTATGATAACAATGGAAAGCCAATAGACGGTGTATATGTGGATAGAAACGGAGATGGTAAAATAGATACATCAGACAAATATTATTACAAATCTACAACTCCTGATGCACTTTTAGGTTTTTCAACAAAACTGTCTGTAAGAAACTGGGATTTTGGCTTAAGCGCAAGAGCCGTATTGGGAAATTATGTTTATAACAATGCTGCTTCAAACAGCTCTCTGCAGTCTGCATCTACAAATGAATATTTGCAAAACGTTTATTCAACAGCACCTGTTTACCAATTTGCAGTACCACAATATTTTTCTGATATCTATGTTGAAAACGCATCTTTCCTTAGACTGGATAATTTAAATGTTGGTTATAATTTTGGAGAAATTTTTTCCAAAGGAAGTAACTTAAAAGTATACGCGATGGCTCAGAATGTTTTCGTGATAACAAAATATTCAGGAATTGATCCTGAAGTTTTCGGTGGAATTGATAATGGATATTATCAAATGCCAAGAATTTATTCGTTAGGTTTTAATTTCCAATTTTAATAAAAGTACAGATGAAATCATATAAATTAACAGTAAGAAATATATTTTTAGCAGCTTCAGTTATTGGGTTGTTATCAGCAACTTCATGTATTAAGGATCTTGAAAGAGAACCTATTACGGATGTTACTTCAGCAAGTGTTTTTGCAGATTTTGCAAATTACCCTAATGCCTTAGCAAAATTATATGGAGGTTTGGCATTGGGAGGACAGGTAAGTGGTGACGGAGGTAACTATCCTGACAGTGATATTAACGGAATTAATGGTGGCTTTTCTCAATACACAAGGCTAATGTACACCATGCAGGTTATTTCAACTGATGAGGCAGTTATTGGCTGGAACGACGGGAACCTGCATACAATTCATAAAATGACTTGGGACTCTTCCAATGAGTTTATTGCTGCCTTATATTATAGAATTTATGCAGAAATTGCTTTTTGTAATGAGTTTTTAAGAAATGTAACAGACGAAAAGTTGGCCTCCAATAATATTACAGGAAATAATTTAACCGAAGCAAAATATATGCGTGCAGAAGCGAGGTTTTTAAGGGCTCAATCTTATTATCACGCATTAGACTTCTTTGGAAATGTTCCTTTTGTAGATGAAAATTATTTACCAGGATCTGTTAATCCACCTCAAAGAATCGAAAGAGTGGCATTGTTTAATTATGTGGAACAAGAATTATTGGCCAGTGCAAATGATTTAAAAGATGCCAAAACGAACGCTTATGGAAGAGCTGATAAGGCTGCTGCTTGGGCCTTATTAGCAAGATTATATCTGAATGCAGGTATATATACAGGAACCCAAAGAAATAATGATGTAATCACTTATTGTAATAAAGTCATTGCAGCAGGATACTCTCTAAAGCCAAATTATGGATCTTTATTTTTAGCAGATAATAATTTGAATAATCCTGAGGCGATTTTTACAGTAAACTTTGATGGAATTAATACCCAGACAAACGGCGGAACAACTTATTTAGTACATGCTGCTGTAGGAGGAACAATGCCTGCGGCTGATTTTGGTATTAATGGAGGATGGAGCGGAATCAGAACAACAAAAGCTTTTGTAAATAAATTTCCAACAAGTGGGGTCGACAAAAGAGGGAACTTTTATACAAGTGGTCAAAACCTTGAAATTAACGATTTAGGATCATTTAATGATGGTTACGCATTTATTAAGTTTAAAAATGTTAAAAGTGATGGAACTCCAGGTGCTCATAACAACTGGGTGGAAGCAGATATACCATTGTATCGTTTAGCAGATATTTATTTGATGTATGCAGAAGCAACATTGAGAGGGGGAAATGGTAATCTTGCTACTGCACTGGATTACGTGAATCAGCTAAGACAAAGGGCATATGGTAATATAAGCGGAAATGTTGCTTCGATAAATTTAGATTTTATTTTAGATGAAAGAGCAAGAGAATTATCTTGGGAAATGACAAGAAGAACAGACTTGATTAGATACGGAAGATTTACAACAGGAGATTACTTGTGGCCCTGGAAAGGAAATATAAAAGATGGAAAAGCTGTAGAAAGCTATAGAAATCTTTATCCAATTCCAGCTAAAGATATTGTTGCAAATCCGAACTTGGTTCAGAATCCTGGTTATTAATAAAAAACACAATCAAAATGAAACAATTATTTAAAATATTGGCACTAGCTTTTGTAGGTCTTCTTGTAATTTCTTGTGAAAAAGATGAAGATTTAGCAATTTTAGGTGACGGAACAACACCTACACTAAAAGCTGATAAAACATCAATCGTTTTATTAAAAGATAATGAAACCGATATAGCTGTAAAATTTGACTGGACAAATCCTAAATTTCAAACTCAAGTAGCTCTTAAAAATACTTTACAAGTTGCAAAAGCAGGAACAAACTTTCAAAGTGTAGGAGAATCAATTGTTACAGCAAATGATTTAAGTGCTACTTATACCGTTGGAGATTTTAATAAATTAATGCTAGATACGGGATTGATCCCAGGAG
>CBFGVN010000500.1:0-2753 GCA_965651845.1 uncultured Chryseobacterium sp.
ATGGAATGTATGATTATGGTGCGAGGATTTATATGCCGGACTTAGGTAGATGGGGGGTAGTGGATCCGCTCGCGGAGAAATATTTTGGAGATTCACCTTTTAATTATACACTTAATAATCCAATTAGTTATATTGATCCATTTGGAATGGATGTTTATAAATTAGGAACCGATGGCTCTATCGAGTGGGTTTCTAGTTCTAAAGAAGATCAGATTTATGCTGCAAATCAATTTAATAAGGATAATTCATTGATAAAAAAAGCTAAAGGGTTTACTGTTGGTGAGCAAGGATATATTTCTAAAAATATAATATCGGGAAGCTTTACGGATTCAAAAGGGAATGAAAGACAGTATAGTATGATAACTTTTCAAAATGAAGATACAGCGCTTGGTTTACATGAATATATTTCTAATAATACAGGAACTGAATTTATTATTGGTACAGGAACCAAGGATGGGCAACAGGAATCTGTTGTAGGAAAAAATGGAGCTTTTGATAAACCAGGTAATGAAGGAAGTGTCTCAATAACTCCATATCTTAATTATTTTGATCAAAATTCAATTTCATTATTTGGACATAATCATCCAGATATGGAATATCAAACAGCACCAAGTGGATATGAAATAGAATTAACTGGATGGCGTGAACATGATTACACAGGTTTTAAAAACATCAGTGCAGGAGAAGATTTAAAAAATGGAGATTATAATACAAGTAAATTATTTCCTAATTCCACAACTTTATTTATGTATAATCCAAAATTCTTTACAGGCTCGAAAACAGTATATTATAATCAAGAAAAAGTAACATCAATAAAAAACGGTTATCACAAAAGTTCAAAAAAATGAAAAAAATAATAATTACTCTAGTAAGTCTATTTTGTTCTATTTTATATTCGCAAAAATTAGATTGTTTAAATGAAGTTACAGAACATACTGTAAAACTTTATATCAAAGATACTTTAAAAAAAACGCTTAAAGATAGTGATTATATAGTTGCATATATTCATTCAGATGTAAAATTAAATACAATTGGATTGTCAATTGATACTTTTAGTAAAGATGAACTCTTTAAAAAAACATCGAATTATAGAAGTTTTAAATTTGAAGATAAAAAACTGATTATTTTTTGTGATTTGAATTCTACTCAAAAATGTAATGAATATTTTAAAAAATTAAAATTTGAGAAACCATTGAACTTAGAATTTAATATTAAAGATCAGGAGGTTGCAAATGATGAGTTAGATAAAGAAGTTAAACCTTGGTCAGTTTATTTAAATAAAGACTATAAAATTATAAAAGTTAGTGGAAAAATAATAGAAGCAGAAATTGCTAATCCTAAAGATTTTAAAGTTTTTTTAAAAAGGTTTTCTAATTTGAAACTTTATCAATTAACAGAAAAAGGACCGATTGTTTATCCTAAGCCATAAATAAATCTATCTAATCTAGTGATGGGTAAAAAAAATGCGGCTGTCTCAAAAATGAGGCCTTTTTTAGGATTAAAAAGAAATTCTCTTTCCTCATCCCCACCTCCACCAAACAAACAACACTTTTTCTTATATTTGTTCTTTATGGAAAATATGGACGCGACACAAGATAAAAGGTTATTTCTCATCGATGCTTATGCGATGATTTTCAGGGGATATTATGCATTGATCAGGAATCCGAGGCTTACCAGTAAAGGACTCGACACTTCCGCGATTTTCGGGTTTACCAATTCTTTGATCGAACTGATCAGAAGGGAAAAACCTACCCATCTGGCGGTGGTTTTTGATGTCGGACAGGCCAGTGTGAGAACCGATGACTTTTCCGATTACAAAGCCAACAGAAGCGAAACTCCGGAAGCCATTAAAATTGCCGTTCCATATATTCACAGGATTTTAGAAGCGATGCATATTCCGATCTTAGGGGTTGAAGGATATGAAGCGGATGATGTGATAGGAACCATTGCCTGTAAAGCTGAAAAAGAAGGTTATACAACTTTCATGGTGACACCGGACAAAGATTTTGCACAGCTTGTTACCGATAAAATTAAAATTTATAAACCGGGCTTAAAAGGCGGAGATATCGAAATTTTAGGTGTTGAAGAAGTGAAGGCTAAATACGAAATCGAAGATCCGAAACAAGTCATTGATTTCTTAGCAATGATGGGGGATGCTGTTGATAATATTCCCGGGCTGGAAGGTGTCGGGGAGAAAACGGCCATGAAATTCCTGAAAGAATTCGGAAGCATTGAAAATCTTTTAGCCAATACAGATCAGTTAAAAGGGAAGCTTAAAGAAAAGGTGGAAGCTTCAGCTGAGCGCGGAATCTTGTCTAAAAAATTGGCAACGATAATCTGTGATGCTCCGATTGAATTTCATCAGGAACAATACGATCTGGAAACTCCTGATTTCGAGAAAGTAAAAGAGGTTTTTGATGAAATCGAATTCCGAAGGTTGTACGAAAACCTTTACCGTGCCTTTGCTCCTGCCGTTACTGGAACTGTGGTAATTACGGAAGTTGAAGTGACGGTAACCGAGACGCCGCAGCAAAAAGTTGCACAAGCGGTCGGACAACTGGATTTATTCGCAACATATGAGGAGCTAGAACAGGCAACTTCCACAAAATCAACGATTGAGCATAACGACCATTTGTATCAGTTTGTAGATAATCCAAAAGCCCAGAAAATTTTGGTTGATAATTTATTAAAGCAACAAGTGGTTTGTTTTGATACGGAAACAACCTCTTTGAATGAATTGGAAGCTGAATTGG
>CBFGVN010000501.1:0-2748 GCA_965651845.1 uncultured Chryseobacterium sp.
TGTGCATCAAATAAAATGGTACTTTGGCTGGCCACAGCTTTCTCAAGGTTTTATTCTAAATTTTTTAATCTGTTTTTCTCAAGAATGTCTCTGTAAATATCAAACAGTGCATTATTAGGATTAAGATCCCAAAAATTCGGAGAGATCGGAACTGAGTTGAGTTCATAAGCCACGTTTTGTTTTTTGATGATGGAAAGCGCTTTTTTCTGATCATCATTAAGAAGGCTTTGAGGTTTTAATAATTCCAGTTCCTCATTTTCGTATACTCTCAGAGAAGGGCATATCATCGGAAGATCATTTTCCATCGAACTTTGAGACATGTAAGTGTTTCTCAATTTCTGGTAAACGGCAACAAAATATTTCATGGCTATTAGTTTTTGGTTAATGGTTGTTAGTTGATGGTTATTAGCTGCTTGTTTCTTGTTATTAATTTTTAATTATTAAAGCCTCCTCAGCTTTCTTTGCTTTCTCAGCAATTAAAAATACTTAATGCCTTAGCTGAGTGAAACGCCTTTGCGAACGAAAAATCAACAGCAATTTTTTAAAAAAATCCTTGCGATCTTTGTGTTTAAAACTAAAATATCAACTCAAACGTTTTTGGAAATAACCGGCGGAAAAATATCCACCGGTTACCCCTGATTATGAGAAGAATGTTATGATTTTCCGTCTGTCCAAACTTTAATTTCCGGATTTGGATTTGGAGATTTTGGAATCACGTGGCATTTGTACCCAATGATGTAAATCCCGTCTGACTGAAGTTTTTTACCACTCCATTTTGCATTGCTCTGCGAATTTTGGTTCTGGTAGCTGTGGCTTCCTCCGAATACGAATGGCCCGATTCCCACTGCTGCTCCTGAATTTACTTTTGTACTTGCAGCTTTGAAAGCCGTACTATTTTCGCTGAAATCAAGCATTACATCTTTTGCAATGATTAATTCTGTGATGATCATTGGCATTAATCCTTTTCCTTTACCGTCGCTGATGATGTCTCCGTTTAGTGTCTGAGGAGAATTTTCGTGAAGTTTCCAGTATTTGGATTCTACGAATTCTTCGCTGAACCATCCTCTTTCCACTCTTACTTTTCCTAATTTGAATGAAATTCTGATGTTACTGAAATCGGTATTCAAAGATTGTCTTTCCGTACTTCCGCTATTTGAAGCACCAATACTGAAGATTCCCATGCTGAATCCTGCTCCTGCACTCCAATTGTGAATGGTTTTAGAATAATCTCTGTTGGCTTCACCTTCGTACATAGAGATCGTAGGCCAACCTTTAGATTCTTTCAGTGCATTGGCTGAAATAGGGATTGATGGCGAATAGTTGGTATAATCTACCACTCTTGTTCTCTGGCTGTTTCTGAACTCAGACTGAAGACGTTTTTTAATGACAAGCATATGCTTTTCTTCAATTTCGCTCAGGTAATTCTGAATTCTTTCTACAGCTTCCTTGTATCCTAAAGATTGCCAAGCTTTTAAAGCAGCATCTTCTCTTTTTTTCATGTTTTTACCGTCGATCGATAATTTTGCCATTGCATCCGGATCGCCGTTGTCCGCATCTGTTCTGATGGAGTTGTTGGCATCCACAATATCGTAATATTTCATTTGATATTCAATATATTTGGAATACATCGGGGCAACAAAAGTCTGGTGAAGTTCAGGCTTGTTTAAATCGTCAACCGGAGCATTTTCATCGAAATCAGGATTTTTCACCACTTTTACTTTGAAAAGTTTGTTTCTTAATTTCTCAAGATTTTTTTCAACTTTCGGATCTACAGGAGTGTCTACCACTACAGACCATTGCATTAGATCCTCGTATACTTTAGAAACTCTTTTTGAAGAATCGTTAAAAATAGTGATCTGTCTTCCGTTTCCATTCTCTGTAAGGGGTGGTAAATTAGAAGGAATGGCATCTACCATGGCAGAAAACTGCTCCATTTGAAGGTATTTACGGAATTTGCTTTCTTTCATCGCGTTTTGAAATTCCTCCATATTGGTTTTAGGATTTCCGTTGGCATCAAGGATTGGTTTTCCCTGTCCGTCCAGCATTGGCTTTGGAGCCGGAGCATTTCCGAAAAGCCCGTTTAAAGCATAATCGAAAGTATCTTCCGTTAATGTAAGTCCGATCGGGTCAAATGCGATAAAGTCATTAGGACCGATAGAATCCGGATCTCCTCCGTTGGTAATAGAATCATAAACTTGTTTTAAAAGCATACTCATTAGTGAGTTTGATCTTGCTTGTTGAGTTAATGTTGTTGTTGGCATGATATAAGTTTTTTAAGTTTTTCTTGCTTACTCTTTTCGGTTTTCAGCGTTCCCCGATTTTGTATGGTACAAATATCTATCAGCCTCACAAGAAATTCATCAGTGATTTTCCGATTTTGGGGTGTGGTTTTTACGATATTTTAATTTTTGTTGAATATTTTAAATTCATATGGAATTATTTTTGAAAAATAACAAGCTGTATCATCCTTATAAATAGGCTTTTACTATTTTTAGCATAGTTAATTTTTAGGATTGTTATAAAAATTTTTAAAATGTTGAGATTTTAACAAAATTTTGGCAAATGTTTTGATATTGAAACAATACTTATCGATAAGAACTATAAAAACTAATAATCAAAATTTTAACAGTTTAAATATTTATAGTGATGAAGCACATACATCAAAATCAAGAATTTCGCTTCAATGAAGTTCTTTTCGAACACCGTAATAAAGAATACGGCGCATACGTTTTAAGAAACGAATCAGAT
>CBFGVN010000502.1:0-2743 GCA_965651845.1 uncultured Chryseobacterium sp.
CATCCGGAAATTAGAATTTCCATCCGAATGTAAGAAAGAAGTTGTTTCTGATGTTCTTCACATCTGATACTACGAACGCATCGCTGGAGATCAGATGGCTTGGTGAATAATAACCAGATTCTATATTGTTAGACGGATCTACGACCCCTCTTAAGAACGGATTGCTGTATTTTGAACTTATATTCTGATAAGAAGCATCGATGTAGAAAGATTTGAAATCATATCCGATACCGAATGACAAAGCATTTCTATCGTTCAAAATCAAATTGTTGTATGATTGATCCATTACATCTCCATTATCAGTATATCTGCTTACTGTTAATGCATCGAAAGGACTTGAAGTATAAGCATAACCTCCTCTTAGTCTGAATTGCTTGATTCTATACTCCGCACCGATTTTTAATTCTGATAAATTTTTATAATCTTCCTTAAAGAAATCGTTCAGTTCCGTTTCTGCATCACCGTATACTTTATACTTAGGTTTTGTTAATCCAAGACTGTAATCAACATTTAAGGCAAAACTTTTACTTGCAATGAACGCAGCACTCACAGTCGCCTTAAGCGGAGAAGTAAATTTTCTGTTTTCAACGGCGTAATCGTCTCCGTAGATCGGATCGTTGTAGAAATTATAGCTTCTGTCGATATCCCAGAACGTCGGAGTTTCCAACGCTGCTCCTAATCTGAAGTTCGGGCTCAGTTTTCCGATTACCCCTAATGAAGCAGAAAAACCGTTTCCTCTTTCATAGAAAGGTGTGTTCTGCTTGCTGAAATATTCTGAACCGCCGGTAGACAAAGAGTTGAAAATAGCTGTATCAGACTGATCGATCGATGAATTTAAAAAATTCAATCCAGCACCGATGTATAGATTATTATTATAATTTGCACCTACCCCAACGCTTGTTTTTGATAAATATCCATATCTGTCATAAGCATGTCTTCCGAAAGAAGCACTGTTGGTAGCATCAAAATCATATATCAACTTACTGTTTCCCGGAGTTTCAATATAGTTTTCAATAGATTGATTGGAATAATTTACCCCGATATTGATAAACTTCCAGGCACTTTCAGTCATCAACTGGAACGTCATCACTGCTCCTACGTTTCCAAGGTCAGCTTTATTAATGTTGTATCCGTAAGATGCCCCTGCGTAAGAAGACGTATTCTTATTACTCATAATGGACAGTGTTCCCGAAACTTCTCCTGAAATCGCTACCCCTAAACCAGCCGGGTTAGTAAGTAAAGAATTCGCATCACCTCCCAGAGCAGCATTAGAACCTGCCATTGCATTAAACTTAGCAGAACCTACGCTCGGAGAACCGGAATAAACATCTACAGTATTTCTTATCACAGAAACATCTTGAGCCTGCGCAAAAAATGCTGCAGAAATGCTCATTGCTACTAAAGATTTTTTTAACATTATTTTTTTGAATAGTTATTAATTTTTAAAAATTATCTTCCACCTCTGAAGCCTCCGCCTCCGCCGCCACCGGATCTGAATCCGCCACCGCCGCCGCTTCCGCCACCAAAGCCGCCGCCTCCTGATCTGAAGCCGCCTCCGCTGTTGGAGTTGTTGAAGCCACCATTGTTTCTAAATCCGCCGTCATTTCTGTACCCTCCTTCATTTCTAAATCCACCGTCGTTTCTTCTAGGTTGAGATTGTTGGTTATAATTAGGTCTTACCTGAGTTCCCGGATTACGGAACCCTCCTTGAGGTCTTACTCCGTTATTATTAGATCCTCTGAAACCTCCTTGCGGTCTTACCCCATTATTGTTAGATCCTCTGAAGCCTCCTGTATTGGTATTTCCGCTTCTGAAACCACCGCTGTTAGAATTACTTCTTCTGAATCCTGAATTTCCTCCATATTTATTGGCAAAGCTTCCGTTGTAAGAATTAAATCCTCTTCCGTCTGCTCCGCTTCTTCTGTAGTTTGGTCTGTAATAGTTACCACCCCAATATCCGCCATATCCCCAGTAAGGATATCCATAGCCTCCGTAATATCCGCCCCAGAAAGGATCATAGTAGCCCCAATAAGGTGAGTAACCCCATCCCCAGGAATTGTCATAATAATTGGTTTCGCTTCCTGCATAGCTTCCCCAGTCGGAGTCTGTTGCAGTGGTGTTCCAGTTATAATTATTCCATTCATCATATCTTCCTTCCCTTGAGTTGGCTTCGGCATTTTGGATCACGTTAGAATCATCCTGATAGTAATCATAGTCTTCTCCTACTCTGTTTCCTCTGTCACTGATGACCACGCCTTCCGGAAGTGTATCTTTATTTGGGTCATAATAAACGCCATCGGTCTCGCTATAGCCACCCACCTGAGCACCACAAGACACAAGTAATAATCCACCTGATATTGCTAAAATTCCTTTAGATTTTAACATACCAAGCAAATTTTTATGTATATTTTTTTTCATGATAACGTAAAGATTTTTAATTTAAATTATATTTGCAATCTGTACCAAAAATGTACCAAAATACAGGTACAAAAAATCTATCAAAAATAGATTTTTATTTTTAGATAACAATAATAGCAAAAAGTTAAAAAAATTTTAAAAAATAATGGCAAAATTAACCTCAAGAAGCGAAGATTACAGCAAATGGTATAAGGAGCTGGTTGTAAAAGCTGATTTAGCTGAAAACTCAGGCGTGCGTGGATGTATGGTGATCAAACCGTATGGCTATCCGATCTGGGAAAAAATGCGTGATGAAATGGATAAAAAATTCAAAGAAACAGGTCAC
>CBFGVN010000503.1:0-2737 GCA_965651845.1 uncultured Chryseobacterium sp.
ATATAACTAATACTGCAGGGGTGTTTACCCTAAAAGCTGGTAAAACATATATGTTGAGCTGCCAATTACATGGTTCTGACTTTACTGTTGTTCCCAACGGGTACATTGTTTATCAGTGGGTAAATGCATCGACTAACACAGTGATTCCAACTACTGCACCAGGTGTTCTTGATTCAATAGGTAATTATACTGCAACAACAATTGGAGGGCAACCGGAAACCCGTGGATTTATTACACCCACAGCAGATATGACGGTAAAAGTACGAGTTACTGGAGGGACTTCAAACTTGACTATTAGTACAGTAGGATCTGTTATGATTACTCAAATAGGTAACAACTGATGATTACAAATAGTTAATCACAATTCATAGTAGCTTATTAAGAGTTTCAGTTGAATGAAATGATAATTTAAATAGGAAACCACATAAATGTGGTTTTCTTTCATTTTGTTGTGGATGAATTGAAAAAAATGCTATAAAATTTTCAATATTCATGATGGTTTTTTGAATATAAAACAAAGATTGTGACTTTTTTATCTCACAGGTATTTGTCAAAATTCAATAGAGGTTAAAAAAATATAAACATTTATTAAGATTATAATAATCATAATAATTTATAACACAGATAAAATGAGTAATAAAGCATAAATCTTTATTGAATAGATGCACTGTCAAAAACAAAAAACAATGGATTTTATAAGTATTTATCATATTTAAAACCAAAAAAATCCCATTCGGAATAAAAAATCACCCATTGGGGTTATTTCATATACCGGATAATTAACGAATACATAAGTTTACATTAATATTTAACAAATAAAAAATTATCAAAATGAAAAAAAAATTATTCAAAAATTCTTGGAAATTTACTCTGCTGTTCATCTTGGGGCTATTTGCCTTTAGTTGTGATTCGGATGACGATCAGGTTGTTTCTGATAACAGAACTATAAAAGTTTCTGATAATAGTACGTTTGGAAAAATTTTAACGGATAAAGACGGCAAGACTCTTTATTTCTTTTCTAATGATTACAAAGGCTTATCAAGCTGTACTAATGGGTGTTTAGATGCATGGCCTATCTTTTATACAGATAATATTACGATTGATGAGTCATTGAGTTCTTCAGATTTTGGCGTTATCACAAGAGCTGATGGCCAAAAGCAGAATACTTATAAAGGATGGCCGCTGTATTATTATAAAAATGACACAGCACCGGGACAGACTAATGGGGATAAGGTTGCAAATATTTGGTATGTAGCCAAACCTGATTATACGGTCATGTATGTATCTGCACAATTGGTAGGGCACGACGGAAAGAATTATACTACCTCAAATAATGCAAGTACATATACTGAAAACACGGGAGATACCTTTTATCTCACCGATTCTTATGGAAAAACATTGTACAGATTTATAAATGATACTTCGGGTACTAATAATTTTACAGCAGCGGATTTATCAAATAATAATGTATGGCCAATTGCCGAGCTAGGCAAGATGAAAGTACCAAGCATATTGGATGTATCAGATTTCAGTACCATCAGTGTACATGGGAAAACACAGCTTACTTACAAAGGATGGCCTATCTATTACTTCGGACAGGATACGATGCGAGGGGATAATAAGGGGATCAGCTTCCCTGCGCCCAATGTTTGGCCTATTCTCAATACTGAGACCTCTTTGGCTCCGTAATTAACGGAAAGCTACACCAAGAAAAAAGAATATTTAATCGATCCGATCAATCACAGAAAAATAACCTTGGAAAAAATGAAGCCTGCAATATTGAGTTTAGGGATTTTTCTTTTGTTGACATTGAATGCTAATTCAAATGAGCAGAATCATTTTTACGAAGAACAAACAATAGTACATTTGGTATTATTTAAATTTCGATCGAATATTACTTTGCTAGAAAAAAAGGAGGTTATCAATCAATTTATGGCGCTGAAAAGCTCTTTAAAGTATGGGAAGCCTTATCTTACTATAGAATATGGATTTCAAAACAGTAAGGAAAATATAAAAGGAGATTATGATATAGGGTTCACTGTTACATTCGCTTCTGTAGAAGATCGCGATTATTATGTAGGAAAGCCATTTTTAAGCGAGCCGAGAACGTTTGACCAGATGCATGACGATTTTAAAAACTTTGTAGACCCTTATCTTGCTGCTGCTTCCGATAATCCTAATAAAGACGTATTGGTCTTTGATTTTAAAAGCAATGAAAAAGAAAGCATGAATCATCCAAGAGCAGTCTATAGATTGGATCATTGGTTACTGTTTAAATCAAGCCGGGAATCAGTGAAGCAGAGAAAAAAGAGTTCATTAATAGGTTGTTAGTGTTGAAGGGGTCTAAGAAAATTGCACACCATATATTGCTTCACTAGAATATGGGAGCCAAATTAGTAAAGAAAATGTAAAAGGGGATTACGATATAGGATTCGGGGTTTCTTTTGTTTCAGAAGCAGATCGGAATTACTATGTAGGTAAACCTTTCTAAAACTATCGGGTACTTATGACCTGATGTATGATGATTTCAAAAGTTTTGTAATGCCTTATCTTGCTTCTGATCCCAAGGGTCCTAATAAGGGAGTATTAGGTTTCGATTATGAAGTAATAAGGTAAAATTATTGGGTTTAAAACTAAGAAATCAAAAAAAGTAATACAATGCAGAGCTCCTGCTCTGTATTGTATGCTTTAAAATGATATTTATTTTATTATTAACCTCAAAAAAAATGATTAGCAT
>CBFGVN010000504.1:0-2736 GCA_965651845.1 uncultured Chryseobacterium sp.
GGAGTAACGGTTTATAAAGGATTGAAAGAAACAGAAACCAAGCCGGGAGAATGGGTGGCTATTTCAGGAATCGGAGGATTAGGACACGTTGCAGTTCAATATGCAAAAGCAATGGGAATGCACGTTGCTGCAATTGATGTGGCTGATGATAAATTAGATTTAGCAAAAAAATTAGGTGCGGACTTGGTTGTTAATGCAAAAAATACGGATCCGGGCGAATATCTGCATAAAGAAGTTGGCGGAATGCACGGCGCATTAATTACAGCCGTTTCTCCAATTGCCTTCAAACAAGGAATCGATGTCTTGAGACGAAAAGGAACTATTGCTTTAAATGGACTTCCTCCAGGTTCATTTGAATTGCCGATTTTTGAAACAGTGTTGAAAAGAATTACTGTAAGAGGTTCAATTGTCGGAACAAGAAAAGATTTGCAGGAAGCGTTGGATTTTGCAAATGAAGGTTTGGTAAAGGCTACAGTAACTGCTGCAAAATTAGAAGATATCAATGATGTTTTCGATAAAATGAAAGCCGGGCAAATCGATGGACGAATCGTTTTAGATATTGCCGGCTCAAATTAAATTATGAGAAGTTATGAGGTTCGGCGAAATGAAATTTCGCCGAACTTTTTTAACTTTATAAAGGAAAATAACTTAGAAAATGACAACAAAAAAAATATCAAGACTTTCAGTAACAGAAAAAGCATTGGAAGTCGTCTGGGAGCTTGAAAAAAAATATGGGGATCTAATGTTTTATCAGGCGGGAGGATGTTGTGAAGGAACTCAGCCACAATGTTTCGAAAAAGGCGGATATTTCCCAAGAATGAACGATGCGATGATTGGAACCATCAACAGGCATGAGTTTTGGATAGACCGGGATTTATTCGAATACTGGAAATATTCACACTTTACATTAGATGTAGTCGACGGTTTCGGACCAGGCGGGTTTTCTTTAGAAACTCCTTTGGGAAAAACATTTAAAGTAATTTACAGACTTTTCACTCCTGAAGAACTTGAAAATTTGGAACCTGTAAAACGTAGTGAATAAAATTATAATTAGGGATTTTGAATAAAAATCCAATCATCTTCGCTGCATAATCCAATAATTGTTTTTGATTGTTTTTGAGGACTAGAGCTTAATTCTTCAAATATGGGTGGAAACTTTTCATCAGCTTCTATTATCACGAGCGATGAATGCCCATACCATAAATCAGTATGAAATATATCTGTGTAATTATAGGCATATTTAACGATTATATTCTTTTTCCAAAACCTTGTTTTGTTATTGATATCAAATATGATATTATAAGTTTTTGGCAAATCTATATTTGCATAAGATTTAAACATACCTATCGATAAAAAATTAGAATTATTTTTTTCTTCAATAAATAAACTAAAATTGTGAAGTAATCTTTCGAATTCAATGTCAGTTATTTTTGGATATCTTTCTCTTTTTAAATCACGACTGATGTTGGAAATTTGAATGGAATCAAACAGTCAATTATCAAATATCTTTCTTTAGGGGATATGATATTTCGTCTTCACCAAATTTTCTAAAATCAATATTTTTCGACATAGTTATATCTTAAAAAAAAATCAAACCTTCACAAACCTGCTCACAAACATCGAAGCTACCAGTTGCCCCACCGCATTTAAGACAGTTGCCAATGGATCAACCAAAGTGCCGATAATCATCACTGCCGGAATGGCCTCTTGTGGTAATTTATAAACCGAAATCATCAACATTTCCCCAATGTATCCACCATTCGGAATTCCGCCTGCAACGATACTGACAAAAACGGTAATTCCTAAAGCTAACAATAAATTTATCGGATCAAAAAAATCTCTTCCAATAATTAAAAATGCCACATAAATTTTAATAATCGATGACATCGACGAACCGTTTTTATGCAAAGTCGTTCCAATAGGAATCACAATGTTGGCAATCTGGCTCGGAATTCCAATTTTTGATGCTGCCTGTAAATTGGCTGGCATTGTTGCAAAGCTGCTGCAGGTACTTAGGGCAGTTAGGGTAGGATAAATAGCGTTGGTCCAGAAACTTTTAACTCCATTTTGTCCTTTTGCCATAAAAGCATACAATGAAAAAAATACTAAGAAATAAACGATTCCTGCAATATAATAAAGCCCTAGAGGTTTAGCATAGAAGCCGAAAAGCTGAGGCCCCAAAGTGGCAACCTGATAGGCAAAATAAGCTCCCAGACCAATCGGTGCAATTTTCATGATCAATAGAAGCAATTCTTTCATCACTTCATATCCTGATGCAATAAACATTCTGAAGGCATGTCCTTTTTCTCCTGCTTTTCTGGCTGAAAACCCTGTCAGGAAAGCAAAAATTAAAAGAGCAAGCATATTTTGTCTTGAAAAAAGCTGTGTAAATTCTCCAACAGTAAAAAATCCTACAATTCTGTTTCCCCAACTGTCATTATTGGTGGCTTCCTCCACAATTTCGGAGCTTCCGGAAACTCCAGAAACTGGAAATAAATACACCGCACAAATCGTGAAAACAGCTGCCGTTAAAATGAAAAATAAAAAGGTAAAAGCCATGGTAACCATGATTTTTCCAAATTTAGATTGCTGTTCCAATGACGCAATAGAATTGGAAACGGCAAAAAATACCAGCGGAACAACACTCACGAAAAGAAGATTCAGGAAAATATCTCCTAAAGGTTTTATGTACTCAACAATATTGGGAGCAACGATTCCTATGATGCTTCCGATAGT
>CBFGVN010000505.1:0-2726 GCA_965651845.1 uncultured Chryseobacterium sp.
AAAAACCTTAAATTTGCATCTTATCAAAAATTTGTAAAAAGCAAAGCAATATATATCATTATGACATCACAAGAGATTCGTCAAAAATTTTTAGATTATTTTAAAAGTAAAGACCACCTTATCGTTCCTTCTGCGCCTATCGTGCTGAAAGACGACCCCACGCTTATGTTTTCCAACTCCGGAATGACACAGTTCAAGGATTTTTTCTTAGGCTACAAAACGCCTACCGCCCCGAGAATTGCCGATACACAAAAGTGTCTGAGAGTTTCCGGAAAGCATAATGACCTGGATGATGTAGGTAGAGACACTTACCATCACACCATGTTTGAGATGTTGGGAAACTGGTCTTTTGGTGATTATTTCAAAAAAGATGCTATTGCTTTTGCCTGGGAACTGTTGACGGAAGTCTATGGAATTCCGAAAGAAAACCTTTATGTAACGATTTTTGAGGGAGACACTTCCGAAAATCTGGAAAGAGATCAGGATGCTTACGATTATTGGAAAGCTGTAATTTCTGAAGACAGAATTATCAACGGAAACAAAAAAGATAATTTCTGGGAAATGGGAGCAAGCGGACCTTGCGGACCTTGTTCTGAAATCCACGTAGATTTAAGAAGCGAAGAGGAAAAAGCTAAAGTTTCGGGACTTGAGTTGGTGAATAACGACCATCCTCAGGTTGTAGAAATCTGGAATCTCGTTTTCATGCAATACAATCGTAAGGCAGACGGAAGCCTGGAAAATCTTCCTGCAAAACATATTGACACAGGAATGGGCTTCGAACGTCTTTGTATGGCACTTCAAGGGAAATCTTCGAACTATGACACCGATGTTTTCACACCTTTGATTGCTAAAGTTGAGGAACTTTCCGGTAAAAAATATACAGGAATTTTAGAAGACGAAAAAGATATTGCCATCCGTGTTGTGGTAGACCATATCAGAGCGGTTTCTTTTGCTATTGCAGACGGACAGTTGCCTTCAAACGGAGGAGCCGGCTATGTGATCAGAAGGATTTTAAGAAGAGCTATTTCCTATTATTATAGATTTTTAGGAACAAAAGAACCATTCTTATATAAATTAGTTACTGTTCTTCAGGAGCAAATGGGTAAGTTTTTTCCGGAATTAGAAAAACAAGGAAGTTTAGTAACGGAAGTTATTAAAAGCGAGGAAGAGTCTTTCCTAAAAACAATTGATACTGGAATTCTAAAATTAGAACAATCAATTGCATTAGTAAAAGCAGCTCAACCGATTTCAGAAAATGAAATTCCAAAGGTTATTTCTGGAGATTTAGCTTTTGAATTGTTTGATAGTAATGGTTTTCCTTTGGATTTAACCGAAATAATTGCAAAAGAACACGGATTTACTGTTGACATCGAGAAATTCGATGAATTAATGAAACAACAAAGAAAACGATCTCAACAGGATTCTGCCCAGAAAGTTTACGACTGGGTAACATTAGAAGAAAAACCGGAAAACTTCGTAGGCTACGACCAAATTGAATCTGAAACATACATTACAAGATACAGAAAAGTAGAAAATAAAGACGGGGAATTTTATCAGGTTGTATTGAGCAACTCCCCTTTCTACCCGGAAGGCGGTGGACAGGTTGGTGACAAAGGTGTCCTGGAAAATGCTACCGAAAGTTTCGAAGTATTGGAAACAAAAAAGGAAAACGGGTTGATTATTTCTTTAATCAACGGTCTTCCGAAAGATGCAGGTGCAGTTTTCTATGCTAAAGTAAATGCAACCGACAGAAAAAACTCTCAGGCCAATCACTCGGTAACTCACCTGTTACATGAAGCCTTGAGAGATGTTCTTGGAACTCACGTAGAGCAGAAAGGTTCTTACGTAGGTCCTGATTATCTGCGTTTTGACTTCTCTCACTTCAATAAAATGACAGAGGAAGAACTGGATTTAGTTGAGAAAAAAGTAAATGCAAAAATCAAAGAAAGTATTGCGTTGCAGGAATTCAGAAATATTCCGATTCAGGAGGCTTTGGACAGAGGTGCAATGGCTTTGTTCGGTGAAAAATACGGTGACAGTGTGAGGATGATCCAGTTTGGAAGCTCGAAAGAACTTTGCGGGGGAACTCATGTGAAAAACACCATTGAAATCGGACATTTCAAAATCGTTTCCGAAAGTTCTGCAGCAGCAGGAATCAGAAGAATTGAAGCCATTTCCGGAGATAAGGCGGAAGAATATTTCAACAACTTAGAAAAGCAGATTGCTGAACTTTCTCAATTATTAAAATCTAAAGATGTTGTACGTTCCATCGAAAAATTAATCGAAGAAAACGCTTCATTGAAATCCGAAGTTGACGCTTTGAAAAAAGAAAAAGCAAAAGGAGAAATCGGTGACTGGAAAAATGCTTACGAACAAAAAGGTGACAAACAGCTTTTAGTGAAGAAAACGTCTCTTGATGCAGGTTCTGTGAAAGACATCGTGTTCCAGCTGAAGAGAGAGATCCCAACTTCTGTAACGGTTATCCTTTCTGATGCAGATGGTAAACCAATGATTACCGTAGGAGTTTCTGATGATTTGGCAGCAAACTACCAAGCTGGAGCGATCGTAAAAGATTTAGCTAAAGAAATTCAAGGCGGCGGCGGTGGAAATCCAGGTTTCGCAACAGCAGGTGGAAAAAATCTTGACGGTTTGGAAAATGCCTACCAAAAAGCTTTAAGCCTTTAATCAACATTAAAATTTATATAAACATCCCCCGAAAATTTCGG
>CBFGVN010000506.1:0-2712 GCA_965651845.1 uncultured Chryseobacterium sp.
AATCAAAAAATTCAAAAACACGTTTGTCTTTAACTTCTCTTAATTCAGTATTGGGAAATCCGCCACCCATCGCTATTTTGATATGAGGATAATTTTCTTTAATAAATCTCGCACAACGAAAAGCCGAATATAAATTTCCCGGAAAAGGAATTGAAAAACAAACCAATTTTGGCTGAACAGTATCCAACTTTTCCTGAAGAATTTTTAAAGTGAAAGCATCAATAAAAGTTTGTTCTCCCGTTATTTTTAAATATAATTCATCAAAAGAATTGGCACTTTTTCCCAATCTTTCTGCATATCTGCTGAATCCAAAATCGGGATCTATATTTTCAACTATATAATCAGATAAATCTTCTAAGTATAAAGTAGCCAGATGTTTAGCTTTATCTTGTAATCCCATATTTCCAAAAGCAAATTCCATATCATCCAGTTGGTTAAACCGGGAAGCTTCCGGCAAAAAGTTCATGGAGCAGATCTGTCTTGCCAATGTTGGGATTTTGCCTTGCAGAAAAGAAATCACCTGATCGATAGTTTTTACATATTCATCTCTTAGAGCAAAAATTCTTTGTACATTTTCAGAAACATTCTGAATATCAATTTTTTTGTTGAAAATTCTTTGAATTCCATCTTTTGAAAATAATTTCAAAATCACTTCAATCCCCAAATCTACGTGATAGCTTGAAATATCTTTGGTATTCAAAAAACCTTTGATATAAGCAGTTGCAGGATAAGGTGTGTTGAGCTGGGTAAAAGGCGGAGTGATAAGAAGCAGATCTTTCAACAGTAAAATTTTTGCAAAGGTATTTTAAATATTTGAATTTTTAGGAATGAACAATCTTTTTACTTCCAGCCAAAACATTTAAAATTACTCCAAAAAGTATTAAAGTAATTCCAAGAAATAAATTGAAAGTAAATTTTTCATGAAAAATAAGAACGCTTACCATTACGGCAACTACAGGTTCCAAAGCTCCTAAAATGGCAGCCGGAGTCGAGCCAATATTTTTAATGGCAAAAACCAGGCACAATGTTGAAATGACTGTTGTTAAAAATGCAAATACAACAAAGTTGAAAAAAACAGTAGTTGATGGAATTTCAAAGGATTCTTTTCCAATTAAAGCTTTAATCATAAAAAAGCATGAAGTAAAAAGCATAGAATAAAAGGAAAGTTTAAAGCCTGAAACTTTTATACTAGACTTATTAACAATGACGATATAAAGCGCATAAAAAAGTGAACTTAACATGACAATTCCTAATCCTATATAGTTAATTTCCAATCCTTTTCCTTTTAAACACAATATAATCACTCCTGCAAAAGCGAGAAGTAAAGAGAGAAAGGAAAGTTTGGTAAGCCTTTCTTTATAAAAGAAAAACATGATGAGCGCTACAATTACCGGATAGATGAAAAGTACAGTTGATGCGATTCCCGCAGTGAGATAGTCATATCCTAAGAATAAGAAGTCCGAGGAAAATGCATAACACATTCCAAGAGCAGCTAAAATTAATCCTTCTTTTTTATTGATAGAAAAATTTTCTTTGGAATAGAGTAAATACCCACCAATCATTAATGCTGAAAATAAAAATCTATAAAACAAAGTAATGTCTAATGAGAAATTCGCCTGCTTTACCGGCAAGATAAAGATCGGAATCAATCCATATGAAACCGAAGAAATAATTCCTAAAGCATAACCTTTAAATTTCATTACTATTATTCTATAAAATTTTCAAATTGTATAATAAAAAACCACTGAAACAATCAGTGGTTTTTAAAATTTATATTGATTAAATTTCTTTAAAACTTAAGCCCTGTTCTGCCAACAGCTTTTGGTCCTGATCTTTATAGTAACCACTTACTAATTTATCGTGAATTGCTTCAAACGCTGCAAGAGTTTCATTAATTTCCGAATCTGTGTGAGAGGCAGTCGGAATTAATCTTAGCAAAATCATTCCCTTTGGAATCACCGGGTATACTACCACCGATGTGAAAATTCTGTAATTTTCTCTTAAATCTTTTACTAAAAGAGTTGCTTCTACCGGAGTTCCCTGCATCATCACCGGAGTCACACAAGTGTTGGTATCACCAATGTTGAAGCCTCTTTCTCTCAAACCGTTTTGTAATTTATTAGTATTTTCCCAAAGTTTTGCTTTGATTTCCGGTCTTGTTCTTAATAACTCCAATCTTTTTAAACCTCCAATTACCATTGGCATTGTTAAAGATTTAGCAAAAATCTGAGATCTTAGATTGAACTTCAGATATCTGATAATTTCCTTATCACCAGCGATGAAAGCTCCAAAACCAGCCATAGATTTAGCGAAAGTGGAGAAGTACACATCAATCTGATCCTGACAACCCTGTTCTTCACCTGCTCCGGCTCCTGTTTTTCCAAGAGTTCCGAATCCGTGTGCATCATCAACTAAAAGTCTGAATTTATATTTTGATTTTAATTCACAGATTTCTTTTAATTTCCCTTGTTGTCCTCTCATTCCGAAAACCCCTTCGGTAATTACCAGAATACCTCCACCTGTTTCCTGAGCAACCTTTGTCGCTCTTTGAAGATTTTTTTCAAGGCTTTCGATATTATTGTGCTTGTAAGTAAATCTTTTTCCGGCGTGAAGTCTTACACCGTCTACAATACAAGCGTGAGAATCAACATCATAGACAATTACATCGTTTCTTCCAACTAAAGCGTCGATCGTAGAAACCATTCCCTGGTA
>CBFGVN010000507.1:0-2710 GCA_965651845.1 uncultured Chryseobacterium sp.
GAAATACTGACTTCGGGTATTCGTTCCTTTTACGATCATGGTTTCCCATTTCACAAGATTATATTCCTGAACAGGCCCGATTTTATTGGTGATATCGATAAGTTCATTTAATTTTCCTTTATCAGTTACCTTAAAGAATTTTTCACCAAACAATTTATAAATATCATCCTTATTGCCTCCATATTTCAGCTCCCAATAAAATTTTTGCGGAATTTTTTCTCCGTCTTTTTTATCGGATTCCCTGTCTTTATAAAATTCATTAAAAGAACAGCTCATTAAAAGAAATGTGAAAAGAAGTAAATAAATATTTTTCATTTAAATTAAGATTAATTTTCTTCGGCTATTTTCCCAATACCAATCCAAGTTGACGCCTGTTATGACTGAAAGATTTGTTTTCATTGTAGAATTAATTGAGCAATATTAGTGATTTTAGAAATAAAGAATATTAATTATTTAAAAAGTTTGAATAAAAAAGGATTCATTGTAACTGAATCCTTTTATTCATTTTTATAATGAAACTCCGTATTCTGGTTTCGGAAATTCTCCCGGAGTTTTATACCGTGTAGAGTTTCCTTTATGATACCAGGCTCCCAATCCTGATATCATCAGCGCCATATTATGAACAAAACGTTCTATATTTTTTTGTTCCGGGCCAAAATCTGGTAAATTATTTTGCAATTCTACAAATTCCTTTACATACTCATCATGAATGTGCATAGCCTCCGCAATTGCTTCTTCCAATGAAACTTTGTATTGATGCCTTATCACCAATATAATATTTAGGGTTTCTGTATCTACCGCGAGCTCTTTTTCTATCGAAGCAAAATCGTTCTGGATTGCCATGATACGGCACATAAGCATTTTCAATCGCTTAATTATTGGATGTTCTGATATAGAATTCGGGACGATATAATTGATAGCTGGCTCCACCGGATCTCCATACGGATACATCGAAATCGAATACTCACGGATAAGCAAAAGATTATGCAGAGTAGGAAATTCTTTTTTTAATTTATAAGGCGTTTCTTCCATGATTCCATAAGTAGTATAATTATAGAAATCCTTTGCCCACCGCTGAAACCAATTATCATTGGCGTAAGGAAGAAATTCTTGCCTGCTTAGAGCAACTTGTCTCATTAGCCCAATATCATCAGATTTAGGACTGGCACCCATTATAATGTCCATAATATGATCTCGAATATCAGCTAATTTATTAACCGGGCACACCTCATGATAATCGTCATACAAGGTAAGCCATATCATAAATCTTGCAATAGGCCTTATTTGCTCTTTAGTGCTGGCTGCTGGGAACATATATGAAGTCGCTTCAGCCAGACCATGCTTTTTATATTTGGTTCTTGTAGATTCAGACATGAACTGATAATCTTCATCGATCCAATTTTTTTCTTCTTCATAAAAAGATTGAGAAAAAGGGCCAATTTCATAGGGCCATGGATATTGTAAAATAGGGACGTCTTGTTGTTTCATGATTAAAGTTTTAAGGTTATTAATATTTAAATTTGGTTTAGATTTTCCTTTAATTTCATTGGCTTCAGGAATGCCATATTGTTGTAACGATCAAGAAAGCGAAAGGATTCAATTGTAACTGAATCCTTTTTTATTCATCTTTTATAACGAAACTCCATACTCAGGTTTCGGAAACCCATCCTGAGCTTTATATCGTATTGAGTTTGTCTTCTGATACCATGCCCCAAGTCCCGATATTTCCATGGCCATATAATGAACAAAGCGTTCTACGTTCTTTTGTTCTGAACCGAAATCAGGCAGATTATTCTGTAACTCTACATATTCGTTCACATAAGAATCATGGATATGCTTAGCTTCCGTAATGGCTTCTTCCAATGAAACTTTGTATTGATGTCTTATCACCAATATAATGTTTAGCACTTCTGTATCTCTGGCCATTTCTTTTTCTAATGAAGCAAAATCGTTCTGGATTGCCATAATACGGCACATGAGTAGTTTCAACCGTTTGATTACAGGATGCTCTGAGATAAAATCCGGAACAATATAATTGATGGACGGCTCTACCGGATCTCCGAAAGGATACATCGAAATTGAATATTCACGAATAAGTAGAAGATTATGTAAAGTGGGAAATTCTTTTTTTAATTTGTAAGGTGTTTCTTCCATAATACCATACGTCGTATAATCGTGAAAGCTTTTTGTCCAGCGTTGGAACCAGTTATCATTCACGTAAGGTAGAAATTCTTGTCTGTCTGCGGCTACCTGCCTCATCAGTCCGATATCGTCCGGCTTAGGCTTCGCACCCATCATAATGTCCATAATATGATCTCGAATGTCTGCTAGTTTATTTACCGGGCACAATTCATAATAATCATCATATACAGTGAGCCATAGTTCAAATCTTGCCAAAGGCCTCATCTGTTCTATTGTAGTAACAGATGGAAACATATAAGATGCAGCTTCTACCAGATTATGCTTTCTATATTTGGCTCTTGTGGCTTCGGATAAAAACTGATAATCTTTATCGATCCAGTCGTTCTGCTCTTGATAAAAAGATTGAGAGAATGGCGCAACCTCATGCGGCCAAGGGTATTGTAAAATAGGGCCGTCTTGCTGTTTCATTTTTTATTATTTTAAGATGATTATTCTCTATCAATTTTACTATCGTTATATAAAAGATTTTTCAATAACTCTCCTACAAAATCCTGAGGGTAATAATTGT
>CBFGVN010000508.1:0-2701 GCA_965651845.1 uncultured Chryseobacterium sp.
AATAATCAAGAGATAAAACTCTCCTATATTCATTTTTCCTAAAAATTGTAGGGAAGTTTAGATCAAATCTTACATCCTCATTTTCTTCATCTGAATTCCAAAGGGCATATACGGTTTCTATAAATTGATTTAGATAACATCCATTTTTATTTATTTCATAAATCAAAACATTTCTTTTTCTATCAAATAAGAAAATATTTGCAAATGCTAGGCTTTCTTTATTCACATTAATATCGACTGCCTTATATTCTTTAGTATCTAAATCTCTTAGTGGTGGTATTTCTTTCAGTTGAGTAGTAATTACAATTCCTGTTAAATAATCAGAATCTAAATTTTTATCAATAATATTAAATTCTAAATTTTTATTTGAATCTCTAAATTCTTTACCATCTAAAAAAAATAAAATTTCTTCAAAAGTTTTCTTGTCTGCACTTGTAAAAGTTAATTTAGTTGAAACTACTTCAACTTTCCTTGTCTTTTTGCCCATGTATAAGTTTGTTTTTTTAGTTATTTAGTTAAAAACGAAATTAATAATTTTTTAAACAAAACAAAATATCTTTATAATTTAAACTATTTCATTCTGATAAAAACCTTATCATTTTGACATGTTTTTTTTCTTTAAAATTTTAATTAAAAGCAAATAAACCTCTCATTTACAATTAATTAAATTAAAACAATTCTCAAAGGAATGCAATTGGCATCATGATTCTCAAAACATAAGCAAAATGGATTTAAAGACCTTAAACAGAATTGATAAGCTAAGAAGATTAAAAAGCAAAGGACCGGCAACTCCAAAATGGATGAAGCCTTATCATCTTTTATTGATGGCATTTCTGGTCGTCTTTATTTTCGGTGGTATTATTAAAGTGTTAGAATTAAATCAAAATTAATATGAACTATTTAGAAGCTGCCCAGGAAATTACAGACGTAATTCCCGACATCCAAAGTGATTTGAAAGAAAACAGGACACCAAATTCTTACAGTGTCATACAGACTTTCACAGACCGGATTAAAAATATGATTCGTCAAAACGACAGAAATCTTTTATTTAAAAGCTTAAAAAAGATGGATGAAATTTATAGAAGCGGAGATGTTTTATTAAAAAATGCTATCGAAAACACTTTCATCTTTTCACTGGACAATTCTACCGCTTTTTGCACTGAAGAATACCGAAAAGTGATTTTCAGTCACATTTCCCAGGATTTGCAGAGAATTTATGCCAAGCAGATTTACAGCCATGGCATATAATTCATTACAATATTCACCGGTTTCATTACAAAAACGAAAAAAAATAGATATTATAAACGTATTAAAAATCAATAATTTATGAAATCAAAAATCAGAAGAATATCAGACTGGAAAACCCTGAAAACAACCACCAACAGACATAACCTAGAGATTTTAGCGACTCACATTGCAGTGATTGTAGGTGTATTTATTTTTGCAGCCTGTATGTAAACTTTGGTATACTTTTCGCGACTATAGATGTGTTCTGAAAAATATTAATTATGATGAATGTACAAATGCAAACTATTAATCAAAAAATAGCTATTGAATATTTAAAATTTTTCTATCCAACACTTCGAACTGAAATCTCCCAATTATCTGTGCAGGGAAATTTTGCGGGAGCGATCCAGGCGACAGTTAATTATCTGAAAGATCTTTTGCAGGAATCGAAGATCAATATTATAGCCCACCACATCAAGCTGATGGACTGGCTGTACAGAAATGGAAATTCGTACGTAAAATCGATGATTGAAAATCTTTTTGTAAGATCGTTCGAAAGCTTTAAAAAGCACGCCAAAATCGAACATTGGAAGCTTCTTTATCAATACATGCCTGTGAGTTTCCAGGTTATTTATAATGATCAGCGAAAACAGGATAAAATATTCTTTGGTAAATAAAATTTAATTTAAAAAATAAACTCCCTGAACAAATATTCGGGGAGTTTTTTATTAATTCTTTTTCGCGAAAACCGTTTGTATGGTTTGAAGTTCTTTATCATTCATTTTTGAAGATTCCTTCAGTTTTGCTATAAAAACAGCTACTTCTTCAGTGGTGGAAGGGCAGCCGAGATTTTCATTTTTTTCATTAAAAGAATCTGCAAGCACCTCACCTTTCGGATTCAGAACCAGCCAGAATGGAAGTCCTGCATTTTCTCCTTTATATTTATTCATCAACTCCTGACCTCCGGGGTTTTCAAGTTTTTTCTTTTCTCCCATTTCCTGAACGTCAACGTATGTCGTAACGAATTTTTTATCAAAAATAGGTTTTGTTTCCGGCAGATTCATATTTTTCTCCATCACATGGCACCATTTGCACCATGAAGCATGGAACACCAGAAGTACATTTTTATTCTTTGATTTTGCTTCGGTAAGTGCTTTATTTAATACGACATCAGCTTTTTCCTGAGCAAAGTTGAATTGAAATAGGAGTAATCCCAATACAACAAGTATTTTAGAAAATTTCATTTGAAATTAATTTTAGAGGTTAAAAATTATACTAATGTAAAGATTTTTTGTTTTATTTTGAGGAAAAATTTGCTTTCAAAATGCTTAATGCTCAATTTCAAGTATAATGTTTGTAGACAGTTACCAGTGGTTGAATAAATAATTAATCCGGTTGCAGGTAAGGATATTGCATCTTTTGAGATTTTGTCATTCGAGGCGGCAAAAAACCTTTGCTTGTGGCATTCACTTCC
>CBFGVN010000509.1:0-2700 GCA_965651845.1 uncultured Chryseobacterium sp.
CATATTTTTCATCTTCCAGAAAGTGATCCCGCTGGGGCATTAACAATAAATCATACGGTTTATTAGCTTTAATTAAGGCATCAATCATTCTTACAGTAACAGAGAAAGGAGCATTGATATCACTCGTTCCATGAATGAAAAGTAATTTCCCTTTTAGATTATTGGCAAAATTTGTATTTGTGGCAAATTCATAGCCTTTTTTATTATCTTTTAATAGTCCCATATAAGGTTCGTTTACTTCGGCCCCTTCGGTTACATCACCCGGTGCAGAAGCAATTCCCACGTGGTATACATCTGGAAAAGTAAGTAAAGCACGTAACGCAAAATAACCTCCCCAGGAATGCCCGTAAATACCGACTCTTTTTAAATCCATATAAGAATGTTTTTCAGCAAGTTGTTGCAAAACAGCGGTATGATCAGGGATTTCATATTTTCCGATATTTCCATATACAACATCCTGAAAAGCTTTGCTTCGTTCGGTTGTTCCGCGTCCGTCAACCAAAAATGTAATATAACCTAACTGAGCAAGCGCTTGAGCTCGCGTAGATAAAGAAGTTGTTGGAACAAAGCCTTGGGGAACTATTGTGGTGAATGCTCCACCGTAAATGCAATCAATAACCGGGTATTTCTTATTGGGATCAAAATGATAAGGCTTATAGAGAATCCCGTACAGATCAGTAACGCCGTCTGCCGCTTTTACCGTAAAATTTTCAGGAGCGCTCCAGCCAATTTTTTCCAATTCGCTGATATCTGCTTTTTTTATAATTTGAAGAAATTTCCCATCTGCGCTTCTCAACTCAACAATCGGACTTCTTTCAGGACTTGAATGGGCATCCAGAAAATACTTTCCTGAAGGAGAGAATCTGAAATAATGACTTCCGGTAGCCTCTGTTAGCCGCTTGAATTTCTTTCCTTCAAAATTAATCCGGTAAAGGTGAGTGTCATAAAGATTATGCTCTGCATTAGCCCTAAAATAAATCCATCCTTCTTTTTCATCGGTTTTAATGGGCTCTATCACGGGGAAGTTTCCTTTTGTCAGCTGTCGAATGAGCTTCCCGTTCATATCATAGAGATACAAATGTTTCCATCCGTCTCTTTCCGACATCCATAAAAATGTGTTGCCACCTTTTAATAAAGTAAATTGTCTTATCCATCTTTCTGTAATAAAATCCAATCCGGCCACAAAGGTGTTATTTTCTTCTGTAATGATAACTCTGCTTTTTCCTGTGGAAGAGTTTGCGGACAAAAGCTGAAGTTTATTAGCCTGTCGATTCAGTTTCATAAAAATAACTTCCGAGCCGTCCGGTCTCCATCCTAGAGGAAAAATATACTGTTCTTCCTCATTACCGGTATCAATTTTTATTTTCTTTTTAGATTGAATATCTGCAATATAAAGTTCCGGGATTTCAAGGTTACCGCCTGTTCTTGCATATGCAGTCCAGCCGACTTCTTCTGTTGGTTTTGAGTAATCAATAATCGGAATATGATGAACCTTTCGATCATCTAATTTTCTTAGAAATAATTTTTTGTTGTCGGGAGACCATGCGAAAGTGGGAATATTCCATGCATAATCCTTTATACCATCTGTTGTAAGTTGAGATATCTCTTTGGAGTTTTTATTGCTTAACCAAATATTATTGTCCTTAAAGAAAATAGTATTCTGCTGATCAGGTGAAAATTGTTGCTGTTCGTAATTTTGAGAAGAAAGCTCATCTTTAGGGAATATTTTATAGTCTTTAAGGTGTAGAATATATTTCTTTCCTCCGACGGTAAACACAATTGATTCTGTTCCATTGACAAAATTAAAATCAACAAATGGGACTCCTTTATTTTCATGATCGTATCCAATTTGTTCTTTAAAAGCCTTGCGTAGTTTTTCTGTGTCAAAAACTTCTTTTCTTGTATTGAGTTGAGGGTTTATTTCATAAATAATGATACTGTCTGGTTTCCCTCCCGCATACCAAAAACGGTTTCCGTCTGGAAGCCAGTTAGGTTTTACATATACACCATTTACAAGAGTATTGAATGTGAGGTATTTTTCGTAACGTTCTTCATCAGTCGGATGTGTATGTTTTTTCTGAGCGCAAACTTTTTGAACGGTAAGTAGATGGATTAGAAAAAAAATAAATAGCAGGTGAGGGATTTTTTTCATGGTCATTTACAATTTTCTGTGATTTTTTGGAGTATGCTTTTCAGCGTTTCAATTTCCTCTTGAGATATTCCTTTCAAAGCCTGGTTGCGGTTATTATTTACAATCGGTCTGATTTGATTGAGAATTTCCAGTCCATGATCTGTGGCAGTTAGAAGAAATCTTCGTCTGTCCTCAGAATGGAAATCTCTTTTCAAAATGTTTTTCTCAACCATATTTTCAATAATTCTTGTTACTGAAGCATGATCTTTAAAAGCTCTTTTGGCGATATCCTGTTGGGATATTTCAGGATTGTTTTGAATGATGTTTAAAACCAAACCCTGATCTATAGTAATATCGAAGCCTTTCTTTTTTATATTTTTCTGGGCAAACTGCCTGTACGTTTTAATCGCTTTTTCAATACTGTAAAAAATAGTCTGTTCTGCTTGTATCATAAGTATTTTATTGATACAAATATAATTGATATATCAATAAAATAAAACTTTAATTTATATTTTTTTTAAAAAATTATATGGTAGAATTGAGTTTAGGATTTCGGCGGCGGCTTTGCC